>CALABM010000035.1 GCA_937885815.1 uncultured Verrucomicrobiales bacterium
ACAGCGAGGCCCTCGCCGAACTCCTGAGCAACACCTCCATCATCATCACCTCTGATGCCGAGGGATTAACCGCCGGCACCCTCTTCCTTGCCGGCAGAGATATTACCTCCATGCTGAGCAATGGAGAGTATAGCTATGAAGGTAATACCCTCGTATTCACAGGCACCGTCACCAACGACGGCTCACTGACCGTTCCCGAGCCCACCACTGCGACACTGAGCCTTCTGGCACTGGCGGCTTTGGCATCCCGCCGCCGCCGTCGCTAAAGCGACTTTGGCGTAGCGCTCAAATAAGGGCGCATACTATTAACAAAGAACCGCTACTCTCCGGAGCAGCGGTTCTTTGAATCTCTCGCCGAAGGCGGACAAAAGGATATAGCATTGGAAGAAAGCTTCAGCATCAATTTCGTAACTGGGGCATTTTATAACTCTTCGGAATACTCCTAGGGCATATGCAGATTGGAAAGCGCACGAAAAAACGCGCCACCGAAGTGGCGCGTTTCTGAAGTTTAATAATCCGTGAAGCGGGGGTTCTTTACTCTTCTTCAGAGCCAAGAACAGCCTTCAGGGCCACGCTGCCGTAGAAGTCATTCTCCACGATGCGGGCACTGGCGGCCTCCATGCGGGGACCAACACTCATAATAACGGGGAAGAGCTTCTGAAGAAGCATCATCTGAGACTCTTCGTCGAGAGTCTCACCCACGGATTCAAGCTTAGCCTGAGTAGCCTCAAGGTTTGCAGCAAGCTCAACCAGCTTAACAGCAGCGGCATCAGCAGAGGCCGTGTCCGTCACGCTCTCAAGAATGGTCAAGGAATTATTCATCACGGCGATAACCTCTTCAACAAGGGCATCAAGCTCAGCAGCGGAGGGCGCAGCAGCGGGAGCAGCGGCGGGAGCGGGTGCAGGAGTAGCTTCCTCCTGAGCGGGCAGAACGGGGCAGCAGAAAAGAGCTGCTGCAAGAATAGCGGTTTTCTTCATAATCATGAAATGGGGTTAGTGTTTACCCTCAGACGCAAGCTGGCATCTGAGGAAACTCTCGCAGTAAGCATTAGCACAGAATCCGCCCCATGTCAATCAGTAGAACACAGAAAAGGGCGAAAATGCCACAGAAGAAAACGAAAAGAGCTGTTTTGGCTTGCCATTCATGGTAAATCGGCTATAATGACGCGGGCGTGCATGCAAAACGTTGCACACGCACCGCAGAACACAGAAACCAGAATCGACACATGATGACAAATCCCCGAGTCGCAATCGTTGGCGCTACCGGTGCGGTAGGCGTCGAGCTCCTTTCCTGCCTGGAGAGCCGCAATTTCCCCCTCGCCTCTCTTAAACTTCTGGCTTCCAAACGTTCTGCCGGTAAACAGGTAGCCTTCCGCGGTGAAATGCTTACGGTAGAAGAGCTCACAAAGGATTCCTTTGCTGATGTGGACCTGGCGCTTTTCGCTGCCGGTGGTGACATCTCCCGTGAGTACGCACCCATCGCCGGTGCTGCCGGTTGCGTGGTAGTGGATAACTCCTCCGCCTTCCGTCAGGACGATGACGTACCGCTTGTAGTGCCTGAGATTAACCCGGAGGCCGCTTTCAATCACCCCCGCAACATCATTGCCAACCCGAACTGCACCACCATCATCACCCTGATGGCTCTCTTCCCGCTTCACCAGAAGTACGGCCTGAAGACCATCATCGCCAGCAGCTATCAGGCTGTGAGCGGCAGCGGCCAGCACGGCATCACCGAGCTGGAAAATCAGGTGCGTGCCATCTCCAACGGCCACCCCGTGGAAATCTCCACGTATCCCCGCCAGATTGCCTTCAACGTGCTGCCTCAGATTGACAAGTTCGCTGACAATGGCTACACCAAGGAAGAGCTTAAGATGCTCAACGAAGGCCGCAAGATTATGAGCCTTCCGGAGCTGAAAGTGACCTGCACCTGCGTTCGCGTGCCCGTATACCGTAGCCACTCCATTTCCTGCGTGGCTCAGTTCGAGCAGCCTGTGGACGTGGAGGGTGCCCGCGCCTGCTACGAGGGCAAGCCCGGAGTAGCTCTCATGGATGATCCTGCCGCTAACGTATGGCCCACTCCGCTGGATTCCACCAATGGTGACACCTGCTTCGTAGGCCGTATCCGCAAGGATATCGCCATTGATAACGCTCTGAACCTCTGGGTGGTGGGCGATCAGGTACGCAAGGGCGCAGCTCTGAATGCTGTACAGATTGCAGAACTACTCGTGAACGGCAAGTAAGCCTCCGGTTATGGACATCAAGTCTCTCATTAAAAATGGCGTAGAGCTCACGGAGCAGCGCCTGAATGAGTTGCTGCCCGGCGAGGATGTATCCCCCACCACGCTGCACAAGGCCATGCGTTACAGCGTCTTTGCCGGTGGCAAGCGCATACGCCCCCTGCTCTGCATTGAGGCCGCCAAAGCCGTGTGCGGAGATGCGGAGCCGGCACTGAATGCCGCCTGCGCGCTGGAGGTACTGCACACCTACACGCTCATTCATGATGACCTGCCCAGCATGGACAATGACGACCTGCGCCGCGGTCGCCCCACGAACCACAAGGTATTCGGTGAGGGTATCGCCATTCTGGCAGGTGATGCCCTGCTGACGGAGGCCTTTGCCATGCTGGCAAAAGTTCCCGCCAATGAGCGCTACAACGTGGGAGACTATGTAACAGAGCTCGCTTACCAGACCGGCAGCCTCACGCTCGTGGGTGGTCAGGTGCTGGACCTTGAGGGCGAAGGCCGCAAGCTTACCCTCGAGGAGCTGCGCGCCATTCACAATGGTAAAACCACCGCCCTCATCACAGCAGCCGTGCGTCTGGGTGCCATGGCTGCAGCTGCCACTCCCGAGCAGCTGGAAGCTCTCTCCTCCTATGGCCGCAGCCTCGGCCTCGCCTTCCAGATTATTGATGATATTCTGGATGTCACCTCCACACCGGAGGTGCTGGGCAAGAGCATCGGCAAGGACGCGAAAGTGGCCAAGGCTACCTATCCGGCGATGGTGGGCATGGAAGCCGCTCGTGCTGAAGCTCGCCAGCTGACGGAAGCCGGCCGCGCCGCACTGGATGTATTCCCCGCCGGGCGCCGTACCGCCCTTCTCGCTATCAGCGATTACCTGCTGAACCGAGACTATTAAATTACAGAATCCACCACCGCGATGGAAGGCAATATTCTTGAGGTCTCCAAGCTCTGCATGCACTTTCCTGTGAGGAATGGCTTGCTGGGCCGCAAAAAGAGTATCGTAAAAGCGGTGGATGACGTCTCTTTCTCCATAGCTCCCGGTGAGACCCTGGGACTGGTGGGAGAAAGCGGCTGCGGCAAGAGCACCATCGGCCGCTGTATCGTGAGGCTGCTGGAGCCTACCTCCGGTTTCATCCACCTCATGGGGCGCGATGTAACACGCCGCTCCCAGTGGCGGCTTGGCGAAATGCGCCGCAATGTGCAGATGGTTTTTCAGGATCCCTCCGCCTCACTGGATCCCCGCATGACGGTGCGCCACATCCTCTCTGAGCCGCTGGACGTACAGAAGACATGCACCCGCATATTCCGTAGAGAGCGTGTGCGCACCCTGCTGGATCTCGTAGGCCTACCCCAGACCGCCGCGGACAAGTTCCCGCACGAGTTCTCCGGTGGCCAGAAGCAGCGCATCGGCATTGCGCGCGCACTGGCTCAGAGCCCTAAGCTTCTTGTGCTGGATGAACCGGTGAGCGCGCTGGACGTTTCCGTGCAGTCTCAGGTACTGAACCTCCTGCTGGACCTTCAGAAAGAGATCGGACTTGCGTACCTTTTCATCTCTCATGATTTATCCGTGGTTCGGCACATGGCTGACCGCGTGGCGGTGATGTACTTGGGTAAAATCGTGGAAATGGCTGACAGTGACCTCATCTATCACGACCCACGCCACGCCTACACCCGCGCGCTCATCTCCGCCATCCCCATGCCGGATCCCACGCACATCAATCACTCCGCAGTACTGCCCGGTGATGTGCCTTCACCCATAGACCCGCCACCCGGCAGCGCCTTCGGTCGCCGCATTAACCACCCTTATCTGGAAGCCACCTACGGCATGGACCTCACCCCGGTGGAAATTGAGCCAGGCCATTGGGTTGCACCGGATCCCTGCGCCATCTCGCTGGGTGACCTGGCCAGACTGGGCATTGACATTTACCAATAAACTCCTATGTTCTGGCTGCGGCAGATATTCCGCGCACGAGAGCGCCTGCAGGTATCCCCCGAGCAAGAAACGGGCGAGATGAGCCTCATAGAGCACTTGGAAGAACTGCGTGGTACCATCATCCGCATGGCGCTCACTTTACTGGTAGCCATGATGCTTTGCTTCAGTTTTTCCGGCAGCATGATGAACGTACTCCGCCACCCGGTGGACAGCGTGTGGGCCCAGCATGAAAGCAGCCGCCTGCCTGATACAGTCTCAGTGGATGACTGGATAAGCGCTAAAAGCTTGGCAGCCGTGCGCACCAACCTCTCCGATGAGGCTCGCCGTCAGCTGGAATCCCGCTTTTCCCCGGCTGTGCACGAGCTGGCGGACATCGTGCCGCTGCTGCATGCCGCTTCCCTTCTGCCGGAAAACGAACGCCAAGCCTACCTCTGCGACACCACGACGGAGGGAGCGCAGCGAACACTCGCGCTGGCACTGCAGGAAATGGGCGCCGAACTGAAAGAAGGGCGCGGACGCGAAGCGCTAAAACTCATGGGCGCTTTCCGCCCTGGTGAAGCCTTCATGCTCTCGCTTCAGCTCTCCTTCTTCTGCGGGCTCATCATCTCCTTTCCTCTGCTGATGTACTTCCTGCTGCGTTTCATTGTGCCCGGGCTACTGGAGCATGAGAAACGCCTGCTCTACAAAAGCGTGGCCTTCGGCTTCGGGCTCTTTCTGGGAGGATGCGCCTTTGCCTATTTCGCCGTGCTGCCAAGAGTGCTGAGCTTCTTCTACACGTACTCACTGGACATGGGGATTGAGAATGATTGGCGTATAGGCTACTACCTCACCTTTGCGGCCAAGCTGGTATTTGTATTCGGCGCGGTCTTTGAGCTACCGGTCATCATCATTCCGCTCATTAAGCTGGGTATTCTTAATTACGCGCGCATGCGCGTGACGCGAGGCTACGCGCTCATCGGCTGCTTCGGTGCGGCCCTTTTCCTCGCCCCTGCGCCAGACCCTGCTACCATGTTCATCATGGCCCTGCCCATGTACGGGCTCTATGAGCTCTGTATTATTTTCGCATGGATAGAACAACGTAAAAATCTCGCAACACCGCATGACTCCCCTGAATCCTAATTCCGCTGCCTGCATTCACGCACGCCGACGCTTCGTGCGTTGGGGTGTTGGCATCTGCGCCGGGCTTTACCTTATCGGGCAAGCAATCGGTTGGTACCGCTTGGACTTGCCGAATGATGCACTCGCCATTCTCATCACAGCCGCGGAGGCTCTCTTGTTTCTCCCGCTGCCTTTCATCATGCTCCTGCTCCCGGTGCGTAGCACTTGCGGCAGCATGATGCAGCTTATTGGCCTTATTTTCCCGCTATTAAATGCTGCGACCGCCTGCTTATTCTGCTGGGCCGGCGCCGGAACTCTTGCATCTTTAAGCTTTTTCTTAATCTGCTGTTGGATGGCCATTCTGAGTGTAGTGGCCTATTTTGCAATGCTCCTGCCGGGGCTTGGCATTCACCGCATTATTCGATACTACCATGGAAACTAAAGAGCAGCGACACCAGCAGGCTTCACCGCGCAAACTCCGCGTGCCGGGCAAGCTAGTTATCTTGCCACCACCGCCGGTGACAGCATCAGCGGAGCCGCCTCCACCACCGCCACCGTGTGTTAAACCACGTCGGCGTTTCATAAAATGGTTTCTGGCAATCACAGGGCTGATTACTCTGCTGGGAAACGTGATTTTTTTATATAGTTGTGAGGCCGCCTCACCCGAACCGGTGACGAATATCTTACTCTGGATTGCTGGGCTCTTCATGTCTCTCGGCACATTAGGCATGTTCGAGGCCCCCGTTTTTGCGCTATTGACCATACCGGCGCGCACGAGTCGCGGTAGCTTGTTACAGATTATCGGGCTGGCGCTTCCTCTCCTAGTAGCAGTCTTCGCCTTCCTGTGTTCGTTGGGGGACATTGACCCATCTACAGCATGGGGCTATGGCGCATTCATCAGCTTGCTCTGCGGGGGCGGAATACTCTACTTCTATCTACCGGGCTACCTGCTTCACTTAGGGATTACACTCATCAGCAAACACCGCAACCGTTCATGACGAGCATCCGCAAAATACTGATTTTCTGCGCTGTTGCCACATTCACCGCGCTTATAGCCTGTGCCATACGGCATCCCGGTACATGGTTAGCGCTGCTGACATTTTACGGTCCGCCACTCATTCCGCCCTTTTTCCTGCTTGCCTTCACCAAACAAAACCGATTGGCTACCAACATACAAAAGGTGTTACTCATTGCCCCCATCGGCATTGTACTGGGCTGCTGGCTTATGTTCCTTGCCCCCACCGGTAATCCGGATGGCGTGCTCATGGGAACCGCCCTCCTCACCGTTCTCTGGGCCATAGTTACCACCCCCTTCTGCATCATTCCCCTCCTTCTCAAAACACTCCCACCCATTCCCACGATGAACAACCTCACCTTCCGTAAGGCCACTCCCTTTGACATGCCCACCCTGCGCCGCCTGTACAATGATGTGATAGATGGCATGGAGGGCGCGGCCTCCCACGCACAATGGCACCGCGGAGGTTACCCCACGGATGCCTTTCTGCAGTCCCGCGCTGCACTGGGCGAGCTGTGGGTGGCTGAGATGGGCAAGGATATGGTGGCCGCTATGATTCTTAATGCCGAGTGCAATCCCGGCTATGCTCAGGCCAACTGGCAGGTGAAGTGCGAACCTCACGAAGTTATGGCTATTCACACACTCGGCGTCAGCCCGAGCGTTCAGGGGCAAGGCGTAGGCAAAGCGATGGTACAAAAAGCCATTGAAATAGCCCGAGAAAATGGCTGCAAAAGTATGCGCCTAGACGTCATTGATACCAACCCCGCCGCCTGTGACTTCTACGCCCGCCTCGGCTTCATCAGCCACGGCATGTATGTGCTGGATTATCCCGGGGCCGTTTGTACCAACTTTACCCTCTGCGAGCTGCCGCTCGTATAAGGCAAGCCACATTATCTCTCATAAAAGCAAGCGCGCTGTCTCAGCCATAAACTGAGACAGCGCGTAAAAGTAAACTCGCGCCGGATTTCCGGCATTCGCTCATCAGAAGGTGATGCCCACCTGAACACCGGCAGCGGAAGCGAAGTCCTTATCGCGATAGGCGGCGTCCATAATCATGTGGTAATAGATGGAGCTGTACATGTAATCGTTAATCTGCACGCTGTACATGAGCTCCAGAATCTTCTCAAACTCGTTGACAAGCGGAGAGGAACCGGTATCTGCGCCCTTGAACATACCGTAGCCAATGCCGAAGTAATCGTTCGGGCGGGAAGGACAAAGCTTAAGTGTGGCACCGGCAGAGAATTCAGCCGTGCAACGCTGATAATCGCCAGAGGCCCAACCAGCGCGGGCGTACACCTTTGCAGCATCACACACCTGATATTCCACGCTGCCGAAGATACCTACGGCATTGCGGTCATGCAGGGCGCCATCCTTACCTACGCCATCCTGGCTGCAGAAGAAGGGGCTCACACGTACGCGGCCTTTGCCATCACCGAAAATATGACCGTACTCACCCACCACGGCCCAGCCGTTAGCATGGTCCGGGTTGAAGGGGTTCATACCCCAGCGAGTGCCCATGCGAGTCACGGCTGCGGTTACCCAGTTACGGCTGTCAAGCTCGTACTGCATGACCACCGCGAGGTTGTTGTAAGGCAGAGGCAGCACGCCGGAACTCTCAAAGTTATCGTTCGTGAAACGTGCGTGGACCACGCGATCAAAGTAGTTATTCAGCTTAATCATACCGGCGGCAATCATACCACGACGGCCGGCGAAGAAGTGCTTCACGGAAACTTCCAGCAGAGCAGCATCATGAGCGTCAAGCACGTCCGTATGCAGACCGGAGCACATTCCCATGGCATTCGCATAGAAAGTGGAGGGGTCGTCAGACTCGTTATTCAGGCCCCAAGAACCGGCAACATCGACTCGCAACCAAGTGCCACCATTCACACTATCCTCAATCAGACGCTGATTCAGAATGGCGTACAGAATGGCAATGTGCTCGTTCTCGTTGTAGCCGTCCATGGCGTTATCCAGAGCCCAGTAGCCATACACCAAGTCCACATACCACTGAGTGCCATAGCGTTCATTAGCCACACGCTTGTACTCAGGCGCATTTGCACCGGGAGTAAATACATTACCATTATACACTATGCTGCCGGGAGTGGCTACCTCCTGAGTTCCGGCTGTTACAGGTGCAGCCAGAAGCCCCAGTACTGATAAAAAAGAGAGGATTCGCTTTTTCATATTGCTCGTATCGTTTGTACTGCCAGCAGACTTCCTTTTTACAGAATTTCTGCCGCTGAAGCGTATTCTACCATAACTGCTTTACTCTTACAAGAATAATTATTTTTCAAAAAAAGTCTTGACTTAACTCTAGCTTTTCGCTAATATCAGCCTTGAGCTAACTCTAACTTAGAAATAACGGCTCAAGAAACAACCAAACACTAACTCCAAGACACGACATGAAGAAGTTCCTTATGACAGCGCTGGCAGTTGCCGTCTGCCTGATCAGTCAGGTAAGCGCCAATGTAATCGGCTACTGGACAACGATTGACGACGAAACGAACGAGGCCAAGAGCGTTGTGCAGATTTACGAGTACAACGGAGCCATTTACGGCCGTGTTGTTAAGCTGCTGCAGAATCCCAGTGCCCGTGCTGACATCCCCGGCAATCCTCCTGTTCTGAACATGGATATCATCTGGGGGCTTAAGAAGGATGATGACACCTATAGCGGTGGCCACGTGCTGGATCCGCAGAAGGGGCGCGTGTACCGCTGCGAGATGTGGCGTGAGGGCAATACGCTGGTAATGCGTGGCAAGCTTGGCATTTTCTGGAGAGACCAGAGATGGCAGCTGAACACAAGCTACCGCCCGACAAGCACTGCGACTCCCACACCGAGAATTCCCAGGGTTGACTGAAGAATACTCCCTGATATAGTGAGAAAAGCCGGTCTCGGAAGAGACCGGCTTTTTTATGGCTCAAAAGAAGCTTGAAAAAAGGGATAGAAGGTGTAGAATATGGGCATGAAGACCTGTCTGGGTAGTTTGTTGCTGATACCCACACTGGCAGCGGTGTTGCTGACAGTGATATATCATGCGTCCGTAAATGGCGAGCTACGCTTCGAGCAGAGAGACACCCACACGGAATATATCAATACCACGCGCTCATACCGCCCACCCATTCCGCAGCAAGAGCGCCCGCGCCCCGTTGTGACAGAGGCGCCCCTGCCCAATATGCAGAATGACGAAGCCGCAGAGGAGGTAGAACCATGAAAACCGAGAAACCGGTTATCGGCTACACTCTGGGCGACCAAGCGGGAATAGGCCCGGAAGTCATCCGCGCCGCGCTGCAACAAGTCTCGCCTCAGGCAGAATACCGCCTGATAGGCCATGAAGTTCCCTGCACACCCGGCCAGCCTACCGAGCGCACGGCACAGGCGGCGTTAGAACACTTAGAAATGGCGGCAGAAGCGCTGCGTAGCGGCAAGATTGATGCCGTTGTTACCGCGCCCATCTGCAAAGAGGCTCTTCACCGCCTCGGTTTTGCTTACCCCGGCCAGACTGAGTTCTTTGCCGACCGCTTGGGCGTGAAAGATTTTGCAATGTGCCTCACGGGGCGCCGCCTCACGGTGGCCCTCTGTACCACCCATGTGGCCATAGCGGACGTGCCGCGTATGCTGCGAACGGAAGAAATCGTACGCGTAGGCAGCCTCTTGGCACGTTTCCTGAAGCGCACCGGAAAGAAGCGTCCGCGCATTGCCCTTGCAGGGTTGAACCCGCACAATGGAGAAAACGGAGCATTCGGCCGGGAGGAGGAAACACTCATCGCCCCTGCTCTGAATGCGCTGAGCCTCGCCATACCGGAGGCGGAGTTCCATGGCCCCTGCGTGCCGGATTGCGTGTACCGGGATGCTGCACAAGGCATGTATGACGGCATCGTGGCTCCCTACCATGACCAAGCGCTCATCCCGCTCAAGCTCATTGACTTTGATAACGCTGTGAATGCCACCATCGGCCTGCCCCGCCTCAGGGTTAGCCCGGATCATGGCACCGCCTTTGGCATAGCCGGCAAAGGCATAGCCTCTGCAGCCAGCACATTGCGTGCGTTTGAAGTGGCTCTCAGCAGTGTTTACCGTGCAGATTAAATGCTCAGTTTGAGCCAATTCCTGTTTGACTCAAGGGGCTATTTGTGATAGATTGTAAGAAATAACACGCAGATACCGCAGTGAGTACATCCAAGCGAGAAAAGATTACAGACCTTACTAAGCTCATTAAGGGTGGAGACAAGTTACCAAAGTGGCTCGTACTCTGGGCAGAAAAGCGCTTGGGACTGCATGCGCTGAATGTGGCGCATGCGCATATTGAAGATGATTGGGAGGAAGGGAGTAAAGAAAACTTCTTTAAGCTCGCCTGCAAATACCTCAACCTGAATTATGACCTCACCGGGCTGGAAAACATTCCGAAGGAAGGCCCCTGCGTCATCGTATGCAACCATCCCCACGGCATGTCTGATGGCCTGATGTTCGGTGATGTTGTCATGCGTGTGCGAGAAGATATCAGAATCGTCGTGAATGAGTTCCTGCAGTGCGTGCGCGGCATGGTGCCATACGAGATTATGGTGGACGTGTACGGCGGAGAAGCCGCCAAGCGCGCGAACATGGCGGGCATGCGCGAAATTCTGCGCTGGCTGAAGGGTGGGCACTGCATTCTCGTGTTCCCCAGTGGTTCAGCCGCTACGTACTCACACCAAGACCGCCGCGTGATTGATGACCCGTGGCAGGCAAACATCTCCAGCCTCATCCGCAAGACCGGAGCCACGGTTGTCCCCATGCACATCTCCGGCCGCACCGGCATCTTCTTCCAGCTGATTTCCATTATCAATAAAGGCATCCGCTCAAACTTTCTGGCTCGCGAAATTCTGCGAGATGGGCGTATGCGCCATACCATCAGGCTTGGGCGAGCCATATCTCCCGCCACCATTGCCATGACTCCGAATGACGACTCTCTCTCTGATTATCTTCGCCTTAGCAGCATGCTGCAACGCTATCCGCGCAAGGCTGAGCAAGCTGCTACTGCATCCCGAGAAATGCAGGAAATTGAAAAAAGTGCTCCTACAGAAACGCTTAAAGCTGAAATTGATGCTCTGCCTGCAGATTGCCTGTATGCAGAAACTTCCGGCGGCCTGAAAGTATATGCCGTGCAGGCTGAACAGATTCCGCACATGATGCGAGAAATCGGCATTCAGCGCGAGCATACCTTCCGCGCTGTCGGCGAAGGCTCCGGCACATCCTGCGACTTGGACGAATTTGACAAGACCTACACCCACCTCATCATGTGGGACTCCAATAATAGCCGCCTCGCCGGTGCCTACCGCATGGGCCGAACAGATAAGCTGCTGCAGGTTCAGGGTATCAAGAGCGTCTATAATTCTCAATTTTTCCGCTTCGGTGATAAAATTCAATCCGTCATAGCTCACGGCTTGGAAATGGGCCGAGCTTTCATCTGTAAAGATTACCAGCGCCACCCCGCCTCACTGGACACGCTGTGGATGGGAATCGGCCATTATCTGGCCCGCCACAAAGAATACCGTTATCTGTACGGCACCGTCAGCATTTCCGGCGACTATCAGCCGGCCTCCCGTGCGCTGATGCTTTCTTACCTGAAAGCCCACTGCATGAATGATGAGCTGGCCGGTGATGTGAAAGCCATTTACCCGCCCACCGGTACTGAGCTACTCAGTGAGGACGCCCGCCTTGTACCCACTGCACTCTCTGAGCTTCGCTTGCTTTCCACGATGGTGGCAGATTTGGAGCCGGATGGCAAGAGCATTCCCGTGCTGCTGCGCCAGTATCTGCGCCTCGGCGGCAAGATGCTTTCCTTCGGCATCGACAATGATTTCGGCGGTACGCTGGATTGCCTCGTTCTGGTGGATATGAAAGAAAGCCCGCGCCGCATTCAGGACCGCTACTGTGGCAAGGATTACATAGCCCCCGGAGCCGAGTAAAATTCACATTCTCTTCTCTCTCTCTCTTGCCCGCCATGTCTTAACCGGCACGGCGGGTTTTTCTTTTTTACACGCCATTGAATACCTCTGCTTGGTTTGAAGTGCAGCCGTTCACCAGGTTCCCTAAACGGAGCGTTCACCGCGGCGCAACTATCGCGTTGACAATACAAACAAAAACCCCCGCCAACGGAAAATCGGCGGGGGTCAGGGAAAGCGGATGGGGTGAGATTCGAACTCACGGAAGGGATAAACCTTCGGCGGTTTTCAAGACCGCTGCATTAAACCACTCTGCCACCCATCCCTGAATGATGGCACACAGAATGTGCGTGCCCATATGCTACCGCAGAGTTCCGCTTTACGCAAGTTTTTTTTGCAAGCATGACACAATACCAAATTTTTTAGAAATCCGGCGTACACTTGACACACACAGAGGGCTCTTGACAACAGGTGATTTTTAGCATATCATCGGTACGAGTTAACACCGAGCCCCATTCATGCAGAAGCTTACCGAATCCATCAGCAAATATCTCCTCGCCGTAGTCTGTCCGCTCATCAAGTACCCGGAACAGGCACAGTTGCGCGTAGCCGCCAACGAGGAGGAAAAGCTGCTGAGATTTCGTCTTGTGCTGGAGCCCGGTGACATAGCCCGCATCATCGGCCGCAATGGCATGACAGCCTCCGCCATTCGTTCGCTGGCCAAGGCAGCAGGAGAGAAAGCGGGGGCGAAGGTTATCGTGCATATACTCTCCTCGGAAGAACTGGAAGAAGAGAGCTGAAAACACGCTGATACCCAATAGGCCATGCAGCAGGCCCTCTTTCAGGATGATAGCATGCGCCCGGCCGCCCGAGTGCTGGTGGACGGCATGAATGATATGGTGTTGGACTACGCCATACCGGAAAGCATGCAAGGCGTGACGCGTGGCAGCCGAGTTGAGGTACCGCTGCGCAGCCGTTCTACCACCGGCACAGTCATTAATCTGACTCAGCCGGATGCTGAGTGGAGCCACCGCCTGAAACCCCTCACCCGCCTCATAGATGACACGCCGGCAGTAAGCCCCGTGCTGATGGATCTTGCTGAATGGGCAGCGCGCTATTATGCCGTACCCGTGGAGCAAATGATACGCTGCATTGTGCCCGAACCCGTACGCCGTGAACGCCATGAGGAAAAAACACGAAAAGTAGTGGTACTGCTTCAATGGCCGGATGACGATACGCTGAACAAAATCAACGCCCGAGCCCCGCGACAGGCCGCCATTCTCCGCTATTTGCATGCTGGCGAGAACAAGCGCGAGCCCTTAGCAGACCTCGGAGGCTCAGCCGCCCTGAACGCCTGCCGCACATTGGAAAAAAAAGGCTACGTCCGCATTGAGGAAGAAGCCGTACACCGAGACCCTGCGGGCAATGAAGAGTTTGTCCAATCCTCCCCGTTAAATCTGAATGAGGAACAGGAAGCAGCACTTGCGGATATTATCGCCGCCTGTGACAATGAGCACAGCAAGCCCCTCCTGTTGCAGGGCGTAACCGGCTCCGGCAAGACGGAGGTATACCTGCAGGCGGCTGCTCATGTGATGAAAAGCGGGCGGGGCGTGCTGATTCTCGTGCCGGAAATCTCGCTCACGCCGCAGACCATGGCACGCTTCAAGAGCCGCTTTGCGGACACTCCGGGCGCAGTAGCCATTTTACACAGTGCCATGAGTGATGGGGAGCGCTTCGATGAGTGGCACGCCATCCACCGCGGCAAGGCAAGAATAGCCATAGGCCCCCGCTCCGCCCTCTTTGCGCCAGTGCAGAACCTCGGCCTCATCATTGTGGATGAAGAGCATGATTCCTCATACAAGCAGGAAAACGCTCCCCGCTACCACGGGCGAGACCTCGCCGTACTACGAGCCCACATGGAAGGAGCCGCCGTTGTGCTGGGTTCCGCCACCCCCTCACTGGAAAGCCTGCACAATGTCAACTGCGGCAAATACAAAATGCTGCGCATGGACAAGCGCGCAGACGGCCAGCGCTTACCCCTCACCCGCGTGCTGGACATGCGCACCGAACCCAAGGACAAGCGAAATCTCGGCATACTCTCCGAGCGCCTGAGAATGGCCATCGAAGACCGCCTGCACAAGGGCGAACAGACCATCCTCCTGCTGAACCGCCGCGGCTTTGCCCGCGCCCTGCAATGCCCGGATTGCGGCCACGTGGTCACCTGTGAGCACTGCGCCCTCCCCCTCACCTACCACGCCACGGAAAACCGCCTCATTTGCCACCTCTGCGGCTTCCGCGCCATAGTACCACGCCGCTGCCCCGAATGCCGCGAGAACAACATTCTGCTGGAAGGTTACGGCACTCAAAAGGTGGAACGCGTGCTGCGCAACTGTTTTCCCAAGGCCAGGCTGCAACGAGTGGATGCGGATGTAGCCGCAAGAAAGAATGCCCTGCGTGATATTCTGGCAGACTTCCGCGCACACCGCATTGATATTCTTCTGGGAACACAAATGATTTCCAAGGGGCTGGATTTCCCCGGAGTCACCCTTGTGGGGGTGCTTAATGCGGACCTCGGCCTCTGCATACCTGATCCCCGAGCCGCTGAGCGAACCTTCCAGCTGCTCACACAGGTGGCAGGACGAGCCGGGCGCGGCGATATCGATGGCGAAGTCATCATTCAGACCTTCACCCCGCACGCCGCCGCCATCCAATATGCCCGGCGACACGACACGGACGGCTTTGCGGAAAACGAGCTCGGCCTGCGCCGGCAGTTCAACTTCCCACCCTTCCGCCACCTCGCGGTGCTTACAGTTCGCTCAGAACAGGAAGGACTGGCAGATTTTTCCCTGCGCACCCTACACAAGCGCCTGAAGGCAGTACTGCCACAAGGCGTGGAAATGACGGAACCGGCACCGGCCCCCATCGCTAAAGCCCACGGCCAATTTCGCTACCAATGCACACTGAATGCGCTCAGTGCCCGCACCGTGGCGGATATCGTCTCCCGAGAAATTGCGGCTTTGAATGCAGGTGAGGATATCACTATCACGCTGGATATTGACGCCTACAGCTTTATGTGAGTCTGAAATATGCCACAAAAATCGGCCCAGACTGACACGCCAACTGCTTGCTATCATCCCCGGGCAGGCATATTATATGCCCGCCACAAAACTTTATCAGTAAGCTAACAGCATGCCTACACTACGTCAGCTGGCCACGGAGGCCCTCAGTCACCTGCCCGAGTACGGGCAGACCACCATCGCGGTGGATGAGAACGCCCGTGCCATCCTGCGCAGCTGGATGCTGGCCGCACGCACCGGCACTCGCCCTCAGCCGGCCCAAGAATCCCCGGCAGCTTCATCAGCCGCCCCCGCCGCTCCTGCCGCGCCTTCTGCAACCGCCGTCCCCGCGCTGCAAACTGTGGAGGAAAAATTAGCTTGGCTGAAAGAGCGCGCTCTCTCCTGGCGCGCAGCACGCGCCCTCGGCACCCTGCGGGACACCATGGTATTTGCCACCGGCACCCCTCACGCCCGCCTCATGCTCGTGGGCGAGGCCCCCGGCTATGAAGAAGAGCTGCAGCAGGAGCCCTTCGTGGGCCCCGCCGGCCAAAAACTCACCCAAATTCTCCGTGCCATGGCCCTCAGCCGCTCAGAGGTCTACATTTCTAACATCTGCAAATTCCGCCCTTCCCTCGGCCCGCAGCAGCACACAGCTAACCGAGCACCCAGCGATGAGGAAATCGCCGCATGCCTTCCCATCATTCAGGCTGAAATCCGCGCCATTCGCCCGGCAGTCATTCTGTGCTTGGGAGGCACAGCTGCGCGAGGCTTGCTGGGGAATGCCTCCAGCGTGGCGAGCCAGCGTGGGCGCTGGTTTGAATGCCAAGGTATCCCCACCCGCGTGACGTACCACCCTAGCTACCTACTGCGGAATGACACCATCACAGCCAGACGCTCCGTGTGGGAAGACATGCTTGCCATTATGGAAAAGCTGGCCATGAATATCACAGAAAAACAGCGCCGCTACTTCACATGAACCTCACGAGAAAACTTTTCCTGCTTGCCCTTGTGGCCTGTGGTATTGCCGGGCTAGCCTGCGGCTGCAGCAGCCGCAAAAGTACAGAAGAACTGGCTACGCTAGCTAATGCCGGGGATGCAAAATCCTGCTATGAATATGGCGTACGCCTCCTGCTTGGCAGAGATGCGGCGAAAAACCACCGGGCCGCGTTTCACTGGCTTCTCGTTGCAGCTGAAAAAGGAGAAATACGAGCGGCGGCAGCCATCGGTGCCTGCTATGCAAATGGTCTCGGTACCCGCCCCAATTCGGAAAATGCCCGGAAATGGTACAAAAAAGCGGCAGATGCCGGCCACATGCACGCCCAGCTGGAACTCGGTGAGCATTATCTGAACAAATCCCCCAGAAACGCTCGCGAAGCCGTCACCTACATCCGCTACGCTGCCATGCAGGGCTCCGCTGAGGCGGCTTACCGCCTCTCCCGCTGCTTTGAGGAAGGCACCGGCGTGCCGGCTCACCCCGCACTGGCACGCGGCTGGCTTATCAACGCAGCAGAACTTGGCCACCCTAGGGCCCGTACCATCCTCGGCATGCCCGCAATCTCCCAGCTCAATACGGAATTTGACCTAAATTTATAAAAAAAATCACATTTTTTCAAAAAATTGCTTGACACTCACGAAAAAATAAGCTAATATTGCTGCGCACCCAACTGGGAGCAAGATTAAACAAAATCGCGGGATGGAGCAGTCTGGTAGCTCGTCAGGCTCATAACCTGAAGGCCGTAGGTTCAAATCCTACTCCCGCAACTCGAAAACCTCAGCTCGATGAGCTGAGGTTTTTTGTTCTTGCCGTTACGAGCAAAATATGCTAGCATAGCCAGCCGCTTCATGGCAGCAAAATGGTACAATTATGGCAGAGAAGTTTGACATCAATAGCTTAAATGCAGCACAGCGACAAGCTGTGCAGACGCTGAACGGCCCCGTGCTCATCCTTGCAGGTGCAGGCACAGGAAAAACGCGTACCGTTACCTGCCGCATTGCCAATATGATAGATAAAGGCGTGAACCCCGCCGGCATTCTCGCTCTCACCTTCACAAACAAGGCTGCTAATGAAATGGCTGACCGAGTGGCCGGCCTAGTGGACCGCAAGGCCGCCCGCAAAATGACGGTGTGCACCTTCCACTCACTCTGTGTGCGCATCCTGCGCCAAGACATCGGCAGGCTCGGCTATAAAGAAAACTTCTCCATCTATACAGGCAGTGACCAGAGCGGCCTGCTTAAGCGCCTCATCATGGAATATGGTGCCCGCCGCGAAAAGTTGGAACCGGCACAAGTCATCACGGAATACTCCCGCGTGCGCAATCTCGGGCTGGATCACAACGCCATAGAAGATTCACTCATTTCCGCCGTAGCCGGGGCCTATCAACGCGAACTCAAAGCCCAAAACGCCGTGGACTTTGATGACCTTCTCATCCTCACAGAACGCCTGCTGCGCTGTTACCCGGACGTGCATGATAAATGGAACAAGCGCTTCTCCTACATCACCGTGGATGAGTTTCAGGATACGAATTCCCTGCAAATGAGCCTTCTGCGCCAGCTCGTAGGCCCGGAGCACAATGTGTGCGTGGTAGGGGATGATGACCAATCCATCTACGGCTGGCGCGGCGCACAGATTTCCAACATTCTTGATTTCGAAAGCTTCTTCCCAAACCCCACCGTCATTAAGCTGGAAGAAAACTACCGCTGCACCAAACAGGTGCTGGACTGCGCCAACATCCTCATCCGCAACAACGCCGGCCGCCGAGACAAAACGCTGCGTACGAACAAAGTGGGCCAATACCCGGTACGCCTGCTCGCCATGCCCGGCCCGGAAGAGGAATCCGAGTTCATGGCGGACGAGATTGAACAGATTCACCTGCGCGAACGTCTACCTTGGGAGGCCTTCGCCGTACTCTTCCGTGCCAATGCTCAGAGCCGAGCACTGGAAATGGCCCTGCGTGAGCGCCACATCCCCTACCGTATGGTCGGCACCAAGAGCTTCTTTGATAGGCGAGAGGTGAAAGACCTCATCAGCTACCTGCAAATGATGGATAACCCGGATGCGGACCTCCACCTCCTGCGCGTGCTGAACACGCCGCCCCGTGGCATCAGCGCTAACACCGCTTCCTTTGCCATTGACTGGAGCCGTGATAACAAGAAAAGCATCTGGGCTACCCTGCTGGATATCTCTTTCCTTGCCGAATGTTCCACCCGCTCCCAGAACAGCATAGAGGCATTCACCGAACTCGTCACCCGCTATGGTACGGAGTTCTCGCTGAGTGAGCGCCCCTTCGTGGACATCCTTTCCGATTTCCTCAAGGAGACCCAGTACGAGGAATACATCTCCAAAAACTGCAAGACCGAGGAGGAAAAGAACCGCCGGCAATCCGCCATTGATGACATCAAGAGCGCGCTGCGCCAGTTCTGGCTCCCCGGAGCTAAGCTCACGGACTTCCTCTCCAAAATAAACCTTGATAATGAGCGTGATGATGATGATATCGAAGCCAAGAGCGGCGTGTGCCTCATCACCATGCATGCAGCCAAGGGGCTGGAGTTCCCGCAGGTATACATCGTTGGCGTGGAGGAAGGGCTCCTCCCCCACACCCGCTCCGTGGATGAAGGCAATCTGGACGAAGAGCGCCGCCTCTTTTACGTGGGCATCACTCGCGCCCGTGAGCGCCTCACCATGACCTACTGCGCCCACCGCACCCGCTACGGCCAGCAGGAACGCTGCCAGCCTTCCTGCTTCATCGGTGAAATTCCCCAGCGTCTTTATGAGTTCGTAGACTACGATAAACTCATGAAAACCCCTCTCACGGAAGACCAGTGTGAGGACGCAATCGCGTCCTTCCGCGCTCTTCTGGATGATTAGTAATCCATCATTTATCAATTATTTTTACAAAAAGTTAGTCTTTTCTTACTTTTTGACTTGCTTTTTATCAGAACACGTGCTAAACTCCGGGCATCAAAGTTAGCTCTTACTAACTCAATAAAAAGAAAGGAAGAAAGCAATGAACGCAAGCATCGCTAAAATCACGGCGCGGGAGATACTGGACTCCCGCGGGAATCCGACAGTGGAAGCAGAGGTGCAGCTGAGCAGCGGCATCATAGGGTTAGCCTCCGTACCGAGCGGGGCATCCACAGGAGAACACGAGGCCTGCGAACTGCGAGATGGCGACAAAGGCCGTTACCGCGGCAAGGGCGTGCAGCAGGCAGTGACGCACGCGAACAAGGATTTGGCCCCTGCCCTTATCGGCCTAGATGCAAGAGAGCAGATAACAGTGGACAGAGTAATGCGAGAGGTGGACGGAACGCCGAATAAATCTCGCATGGGAGCCAATGCCGTGCTGGCCATCTCGTTAGCCACGGCAAGAGCGGCGGCGCAGGCTACGGGGCAGCCGCTGTACCGTTATCTGGGCGGCCCGAATGCGCACATTCTACCCGTCCCGATGATGAATGTGTTGAACGCCGGAGCCCACTCTGACGCCCCCATTGATTTTCAGGAGTTCATGATAGTACCGCGCGGACTACCGAGCTTCCGCGAGGCGCTGCGCTGCGGCGCAGAGGTATTCCACGCTCTGGCCGCCGTACTTCGGAAGAAAGGGCTGAGCACAGCCGTGGGTGACGAAGGCGGCTACGCGCCGAACCTGAAGAGTGCCAATGAAGCGTTGGATGTCATCATGACAGCCATCGAGAATGCCGGCTACAAGCCCGGCGAGGAGGTAAGCCTTGCACTGGACGTGGCAAGCTCCGAGTTCTACGATGCAGAAAGTGGCCTATACGTCTTCAAAAAGAGCAGCGGTGAGCGCCTGAGCGCCGCTGATTTGACGGAATACTACAAGGGTCTCATCACGCGCTACCCCATAGTCTCCATAGAAGATGGCTGCGCCGAAAATGACTGGGAGGGCTGGAAACTGCTCACGGACAGCATTGGCGACCGCTGCCAGCTGGTGGGTGATGACTTATTCGTAACGAATACGGACTTCCTTCGCAAGGGCATTCATGAGGGCGTGGCAAACTCCATCCTCGTGAAGCTTAATCAAATAGGTAGTCTCAGTGAAACCTTTGAGGCTGTGCGTCTTGCCACAACGAATGCATACACCGCAGTCATCTCCCACCGCAGCGGAGAAACGGAGGATTCCTTCATTGCAGACCTCGCAGTAGCCACGAATGCCGGGCAAATTAAGACAGGCTCGCTCTCGCGTGCTGACCGACTCGCTAAATACAACCAGCTGCTGCGTATTGAGGAACAACTCGGCTCCTCAGCACGCTACGGTACAAACTGAAAACAATCAAACAAACGACTCACAGCCTCCTTTGTGTTCCAATGACACAAAGGAGGCATTTTTTGATATTCATTTTCAACAAAACGGGTAGAAACTGAGTCATTAAAAATAATGACGTTTTTCCCCATCCATATGGGCGCTTCACGTCAGGCAAAAAGCTTTACAGAGGGGATAAAGTATGATAACATGACTGAGGTCAGAGATACAGTATTTTTCATCTCCTCCACTTCAGACTGAATCCGTCAAATATTTATAAGATTATAACCTATACGACAGCAAATCACGCGCCATCACACAAAGACCTCCAACTGAACATAATCATTTGACACACAAGCTTCTCATACATGAATAAGAACACTCCAGGAATGAATAACGGTATTTCGCTCCCGCTTGGAATGGAAATCGGGTCGTACCGTATTATACATAAGCTTGGACAAGGCGGATTCGGCATTACTTACCGTGCGCACGACCCGGAGAACAATCAGGTGGTGGTCATCAAAGAGAATCTCCCCTGCGCCTTTGCTCATCGTAAAGACGTTAGTATGAAGATAGAGCCCAACGACAATGGAGAAGCCTCTCGCAACTATAACTGGGCACTAGATAGCTTCATTGAGGAAGCAAAGACGATAGCATCATTATCACACCCAAACATTGTTAAGGTAATCAGAGCCTTCAAAGCATTGGGAACAGCTTATTACGTGATGCCGGAAATCGAGGGCGCGCCGCTGCACAAGGCCTGCCCGATACCGGAAAAACTGACTGAAGTGTGGCTACTTCCGGTACTACGCGAACTGCTGGATGCTTTAGCATACCTCCACAACAGAAAAATACTGCACAGGGACATTAAGCCGCATAATATTCTCTTACAAAGAGATAAAACGCCTATCCTGATTGATTTCGGAGCTGCACGCTCTTTCGTGAGTGAGCAGTCATGCACCAGAGTTGGCACGCCTGGCTACTCCCCCCTCGAACAGTCAGCCACAAAGGGAAAAATTGGGCCGTGGACAGATATATATGCACTTGCCGCCACCTGTTATAAACTTATCACTGGAAATCCTCCGCCGGACTCACTGAACCGTGTGCATGGCAACGATCCTTACGTACCTCTCGTTTCCATGAGAGAGCTGCGCGGTCGTTTCTCCACCCGCTTCCTTAAATGTATTGATAAGGGGCTGAACAAAAAGGGAAAGCATCGCTGGCAAAGCGCAGAGGCTTGGATGGCTGCCCTCAGCAAAGAAAATCCTGCTGGAGAGCCCTCCGGCGGACGCTTTCTGGCAACCTCAGCAGTTACCCTCAGTGCGATTGCACTAATGGGTGCAGGATACTGGTATTACCATACATGGAAACAGCCTATTTCTCCCCCTCCGACTGTAGTCGTTGATACCGTAACAACTGATGATTCCTCTGTAACGGATAATTCCGTAGCAATTGATGATTCTACTACAGCCGATAATTCCACTACAGCTGATAATTCCGATACAAGTCAAGAAAGCGCCCGAGCAGAGCTAGCAGCAAAGGGTTATCAGGAATCCATGTACGTTGAAAGCCTTGTTCGTGCCATTCAGAGGGGTGAAACCAACATGATAAAACTGTTCATTACAGCGGGAGTGGATATCAACTCACAGACTTCTAACGGGCAGAACATCCTCAACTCGGCCATTGATTATCAGAACGTTGAAATCCTTAAATACCTACTCTCATTCAGAGGAATAAAGCCTGAGGTTTATGGTGAGGCCATTATTGCAGCTATTCAGTCAAACCAACTGGATTGCCTACGGGTTCTGCTGGATACAGACGGAGTAGATGTCAACTACAGGGCGTCTAACAATGACACGCCCCTCATACTGGCAGCCAGTATGGGATATAAAGAGGCACTGGAATTACTGCTGGCTAAACCGGACATAGATATCAACGCCGAATCAGAAAAAGGCAAAAACGCGCTTTACTGGGCCGAGTCTATCGGCAGTGAAGAATGCGCGGCCCTTCTCCGCCAGTATGCTGACAGGCAGCGTGCAGAGTAATCCGCCTTTCATCAACACTTTTCTTCAAATTATTTAAAACTTTAATCATCATGAACAAAGGCGTCACGGAAATGGCCAACAGTATGGCTCTTCCTTCAGGTACAGAGCTGGGAGAGTATACCATCATCCGCAAGCTCGGTCAGGGCGGCTTCGGTATCACCTACCTTGCACATGACAACATAAACAACTGCGATGTTGTCATCAAAGAAAACCTCCCCTCCGTCTTCGCTTTCCGCTCCGATACTTCTCTGTGCATTCGCCCTCATGGCGAAGGAGAACCCGAGGAAAATTACCGCTGGGCGCTTCAGCGATTCTGTGATGAAGCACAAACAATTAATAAACTTTCTCACCCGAATATCGTAAAGATTCTCCGTGCGTTCAAGGCTTTGGGGACAGCCTACTATGTAATGCCTTATGTAAAGGGAGAGTCACTTTCCAACGCATACAAAACATCATTACATCTTAACGGAGAAAAGCTTCTAACGATTCTTCGACCGATACTTTCCGCACTTTCGTACCTACACTCGAAGGGCGTGATGCACCGAGACCTGAAGCCTGCTAACATTCTAATGAAGGATGATGAAACGCCTATTCTGATAGATTTTGGCGCTGCTCGCTCATACATCAGCGAACGCTCAGCTACGCTCGTAGGGACTCCAGGCTACAGCCCCATCGAACAGGTAACCCCAAATGGAACTTGCGGTCCGTGGACAGATTTATACGCCCTCGGTGCAACCTGCTACAGACTCATCAGGGAAGAAACTGCGCCGGACTCCCTCAACCGTGTGTATGACTCAGATCCGTACATACCGCTCAGCACAGACTACTCTCTTCGCAAACGATATCCCCGAGAACTGCTTAAGACCATCGACAAGGCTCTGCGTATGGACATTACCAAACGCTGGCAGACTGCTGATGAATGGTTAGAAGCACTTTCGCCGGCCCGCATGAAAAAAAGCTCTTCCGGAAGCACTTTTGTTACAACAGCGGCAATTGCAGCACTAATTGCCACGGCAGGTGGCAGCGCTTGGTACTACAACTCGACAAATGACCAAACGCCAGACGAAAGTAAAATGCAGCCCGGCGAACAGGAAGAGCCCACACAAACCAAACCCTCACAAGAAGAACAGGTTAAAACAACTGCCAGCGAAAGGCTTAGTGAGCTCGGCATATTACAGGCGGACTATAACACCAAGCTCGGAGAGGCAGCGAACAAAAATAACAACGAAATCATAGGTTTATTGATTGCAGCTGGCGCAGATGTAAACTATGATATGGAGAATAACTGGACACCCCTCACAAGAGTCTGTGCAAACAAAAATCTCACCGGACTGCAATTACTACTGACAGCTCCGGGAATTGATGTGAACAAACCGAACCAGCATGGAGACACCGCCATTATCTGGGCGGCGGCTAGGGGCCATCTCGCAGGCTTGCGCCTTCTGCTGGCAATTCCCGGCATCAACGTAAACTACATTGATAATGATGGAAAGACAGCCTATGATTGGGCCGTCTCGAATAATCATGAAGAATGTGCTCAGCTCCTCCGCAACAACGGAGGCAAGAAGGCCATCGAACTCCAAGGCAGCGGCGAACAGACTCCTGCGGATGATGCCAAAGCCAAACTACTGGAAGCTGGAATTACCGAAAGCGATTACAACGCCGCACTCTGTCAGGCCACGGACAACTCAGATAACGAAAAAATCCGCCTACTTATTGATGCCGGAGCGGATGTGAACTGTGACGCAGAAGACGGCTTCTCCCCTATCACAAACGTATGCGTGAAAGGCAATACTGAAGGTTTGCGCATGCTTCTGGACGCGCCTGACATCGCAGTAAACCAACCCAACAAGTTTGGTGATACGGCCATTATCTGGGCAGCGGTGAAAGGCCACGCAGAATGCCTGCGCATGCTGCTGGCTGTGCCAGGCATCAACATTAACTTCATTGACACCGAAAACAAAACAGCCTATGACTGGGCCATTATAAACAACCATGAAGAATGCGCTGAGATTCTTCGTGCAGCCGGTGCCCGAAGAATGTCGCAGCCCCACAATAATACTGAACCGAACAACAGCTCCAGAGAAGAAGCCCAAAGAAATCTGCAGAATCAGGGAATTTCTCCGAGCCAGTACAATGAAGCCATCTGCAAGGCAACAGACAACAGCGACAACGAAAAACTAGCCCTGCTCATCAACGCTGGCGCAGATGTTAACTTCAGAGCAAGTGATGGGTGGCTACCACTGACCAACCTCTGCTACTACGATAATCAGGAAGGAATGAAGCTTATTCTGCAAGCGCCTAATCTTGACGTAAATGCCTTGGACGATAAAGGGAATAATGCTCTTACACTGGCTGCGACTAAGGGACGTATGGGCTGCATGCGTCTACTGCTCTCACACCCCTCCATCCAAGTAAATAAATGTGATGCGAACGGCCACCTACCGCTCATACAAGCCTTATCTTACAACCATCAGGACTGCGTACGCCTACTACTGGCGGCCCCCGGAATAAATGTCAATAGCCGAAACCGTGCAGGAGACACGCCTCTCGTATGGGCGGCGGCAAAGGGAAATACTGAAGCCGTGCGTGCTCTGCTAAGAGTACCAAATATTGAACTAGACGTTATTGACGGAGACGGAAAATCCGCCTACGACTGGGCTAAAGCAAATAACCATACCGAATGCGCCGAACTTCTCCGCAACGCAGGAGCCCGCACCGCTGAGGAAATACGCGCCGGCGGTAAAACTAACACTGAGGCAAGTTCGAGCAGCAGGCGCCAAACAAGCTAACCAGTTGTAAATAACGCCCAGAGCAACAGATATCAATTCACACAAGAGAACAAACAGCCTTTCGCTGACACGAACTTTATACAAACACATAAAATGCGGGATTCAGTCCACAGTGAAGTTAATGGAGCAACCCTTGCTCCGGATACGCAGCTTGGCTCATACGTCATCATTAGAAAACTAGGCCAAGGCGGTTTCGGCATCACCTATCTGGCATACGACAAAGAGAGTCATCGTGACGTTGTGATAAAGGAGAACATGCCCACATGTTTTGCCGTAAGAAACAGCTCCAATTACCACGTAATACCTGCCGGTAGCGGAGAGATAGAGAAAAACTTTAATTGGTCACTAGAACGCTTTATTGATGAAACGCAGACGATTTCCAACCTGCAGCACCCCAATATCGTAAAGATAGAGAAGGCATTCCGAGCACTGGGTACGGCCTACTACGTGATGCCCCTAATAGAAGGAACAGAGCTCCACTATGCAGCCCCCTCACCGGAGCAAATGTCGGAAGGCTGGCTGCAGCCAATACTTCTGAACCTTCTACAAGCTCTTTCCTATGTGCATTCCAACAATATTCTACACAGGGATATCAAACCGGCAAACATCATTCTGAGGAATGACTCCACTCCTATATTGATTGATTTCGGAGCCGCCCGTTCATTCATCAGCGAGCGCTCTGCTACTCGAATGGGAACTGAAGGATATACCCCCATTGAACAGGTTACGTCATTAGGAAAACTCGGCCCATGGTCAGATATATACGCACTGGCTGCCACTTGCTATGCCCTAATCACAGGGCAAGCTCCCCCAGACTGCGTCTGCCGAGTGGGGGGCTCAGATCCCTACCAGCCACTGACCTCAATTCCCTATCTGGCATCACGTTACTCTCAGCTAATGCTCAGAAGCATTGATAAAGCGCTCAGTGTTGACCCATCACACCGCTGGCAAAGTGCAGATGAATGGCTGAAAGCCCTGACCGAGCCGGAACAAAAGAACATCAGCACACGGCTTTTGGCTGGCAGTGTGTGCCTACTGGGCTGTGCCGCTTTAGCACTGGGGACGTACCACTATTTCAATCCTGCACCACACCAAGCCGTAGCAACGGAGGTAGCCCCTGCACTGCCCCCCCTGCCCGAGATTCCTGCAGACACAGCCACTGCACAACTGCAGGCGGATGGAATCAGCCGTGAGAACTATAATGCCGAATTACTCCGGGCGGTTAATGAAAAGAACGCTCACCGCGCCGCGCTTCTCATAGCAGCTGGGGCTAACGTCAATCAGATTAACGAACATGGCACCCCTCTTCTCCATATAGCCGCCACACAGGGGGATACTGAAATAATACACAGGCTCATTTTAGCACCCGGCATTGAGCTGAATAAAGCAGATTCAAACTCATGTACTGCCGTTTATGCCGCTGCAGAAACAGGAAATGCCGAAAGCCTTCGCTACCTACTCTCCGTTCCCGGGGTTAATATTAACCAGCCGAATGTGAATGGCGCCACACCGCTTTTCATTGCCACTCAGGCAGGACATGCTCAGTGCGTACGCGCACTGCTGGCCGCACCGGGTATAGATGTGAACATGGCAAGAAGCGGAAATGTGACCCCCATGTACATTGCAGCGCAGAGCGGCCATACGGAATGCATGCAACACCTCGTAGCTGCTCATGGCATTAATCTCAACCCGGTTAGTGACAGCGGTGATACTCCACTCATACGAGCTGCTTGCAACGGCCACATTGAAACCCTGCGCTTGTTGCTGAATACCGAAGGCGTTGACATCAACCGTGTGGATAATGATGGAAAAACAGCCATGGAATGTGCCATGGCTCATGGGCGGCCAGAATGTGCAGAACTATTGCGTCAGGCATTTTCTGCAGGAGCAGCTCTTCCAACAACCTCCGAAGCTCGCACCCGGCTCAACGAACTGGGTATTCAGCATACCGAGTACGACTCAACTATCTGCACCGCAGCTACGAATCGTCAATACGGTATATTACGCCTACTCATTGCAGCCGGTGCTGATGTGAACACCCTAAGCTCCGAGAACCGCAGCCCCCTTCACTTTGCTACAGAACAACAGGATGCTGACTGCCTGAAGCTTCTGCTGGCAACGCCCAGTATTGACGTGAACATCGGAGACAAAGCCACCGGCACCACTCCTCTCATCCAAGCAGCTGAGAATGGCTATACTACCAGTCTGCAGATTCTACTGCTGGCACAAGGAATCGATGCCAATCGAGCACGCCAAGATGGTGGAACTCCACTTTTCCTAGCATGCCAAGCCAACCAAACCGAGGGTGTACAACAGCTCTTGGAAGCACAAGGGATTGACCCGAACAAGCCAGGCAATAACGAAGGCAACACAGCGCTGTACCAATCATGCCTCAATAATCACGAGGCTTGCGTACGCATGCTGTTAGCCGCCCGCGGGATAGATGTTAACAAAGCAAATGCTAACGGCGACACGCCACTGAGTATTGCTGCGAAAAATGGCTATAATAACAGCCTGAGTATGCTGCTGGCCATGCCACAGCTCCAAGTAAATGCTCAGGATGACGATGACAACAGCGCACTCTATCTGGCGGCTGCAGCAAAACGACCGGATACTATACGCCTGCTGCTGGAAGCAGATGGCATTGAGGTAAACATCGCTACGAATAATGGAAGAACACCGCTCATGGCTGCGGCAGCCTCCGGCAGCACGGATTGTGTTCGCCTGCTACTCGGACACCCGGGCATTAACCCCGGTCAGGCTGATAAGAACGGAGCCACGGCTGTACAAATTGCGCGCGAGGCAAACCATATAGCCTGTGCGAATATGATAGAACGCCCCTCTGCAGAAGCCGCAAGACGCCAGCTGAGAGAAATGGGAATCAAGCCGGAAAGTTATCATCAGGAACTTTGTGATGCCGCAGATCAGAACAAGCCGGACCTCATCAGCCTGATTATCGCAGCCGGAGCGGATGTAAACGCAACCTATGATGATTACACCCCCGCTTTCAATGCAGCATTTTTCGGGCATGAAGAATGCCTAGCTCTTCTGCTGGAAGCACCGGGTATAGATGTTAACAAGCTATCAGATTCTTCCCGCACGCCCCTGTTTGGCGCAGCAAATAACAACAAAGCAGAAAGCGTACGTATGCTACTGGCAGAACCGGGGATAGACGTTAACCGCCCTTCACTAGAGAATGTCAGCCCGCTTTATGCGGCAGCCTCAAAAGGCCACGCAGAAGTCGTACAGCTGCTACTGGCCGCTCCCGGCATTGATGTCAACCATCAGGCCACTAGCCGAGACACACCTCTAAGCATTGCCGCCGGTGCAGGCCACACAGAAGTTGTGCGCCTCCTTCTGGCTCATCCTGAAATTAATGTAAACCAAATTACAGCTGACGGAAAAACCCCGCTCTTCTGGGCGACCCACAAGGGACACAGGGAGTGTGCTCGCCTCATCCGCGAGGCCGGCGGCCGATAACTAACCTCTTTCTAATCCTCAATAACATTCTCAATCGATATGAATATAAACACTATTCCGACCATTCTATTCTCAGCTGGTTTTCTTGCCGCTGGTACCGCAACGCTCTGTCACGGCCAGACCTTGCATACCCCTCAGGCTTCCATTTCTCTACCAGCAGCTATTACCCCTAGCGTAATGCCTCCCGGAAAAACCAAAAGGCCCCAAGCACCTGCTACGCCCAACGCCGCTGACCAACTCCGAGCAATGGGGATACAACCTGCCGAATACAGTGCAGCCATCTGTAGGGCTTCTGATAATAGCGATAACGAAAAGCTCGCCCTTCTCATCGCCGCCGGTGCGGATGTAAATGCCTACTCTCCCAATGATGGTTACACCCCGCTCACAAATGTGTGCGTATACAATAATGTAGAAGGTCTGCGCTTGCTACTGGCAGCCCCCGGCATCCAAGTAAATCAGCCGAACCACACCGGTGACACGGCCATCATTTTCGCTGCTATCCAAGGCAACGAAGATAGCGTTAATCTTCTTATTGCCGCCGGCTGTGACGTAAACTTCATTGATAGTGATAACAAGACGGCACTGGATTGGGCTGCAGAGAATAATCATGAGAACGTGGTAAACATTCTTCGCGCCGCAGGAGGTAAAAGCGTAAACGAGCTGCGTGGCGGCACCGGTAACACGACACGGCCCACAGACGATGGCAACAGCGGCGCCGCTGCGAGCCTGCAAGCAAGCGGCATCACTCCTGACATGTACACTCAGGCTCTCTGTGACGCCACGGATAATCAGAACAATGCTCTGATTGGCCGTCTCATTGCCGCTGGGGCTGATGTGAATGTGCGAGGCCGAGATGGCTGGACGCCGCTCACCAACTGCTGCTTGTATGAAAACATAGAGGGCATACGCCTGCTGCTGGCTGCTCCCGGCATAGACGTCAACTTCCCGAACGCAGATGGTGACACGCCGCTTCAGATTGCTACTACAAAGCGAAACAACGGCATCATCAGCATGCTGCGCCAAGCAGGCGCCGGTGCCACAACAAGTAGCACGGCTTCTCCTCGCCCCTCTCAGGATATGAACGCTGCCCAGGCTGAACTTAGGTCCAGAGGGATTTCTCCTGACGGCTACAATCAGGCCATCTGTGATGCCACGGATAATAAGAATAACGAGCTTCTTCGCCTGCTCATCGATGCCGGCGCGGATGTAAATGCAACCGGCACTGATGGCTGGACTCCGCTCACTAACAGCTGCCTGTACGAAAACGTGGAAGGTGTGCGCATCCTGCTGGCTGCTCCCGGCATTAATGTCAACAAGCCCAACAATGAAGGCGAAACGCCGCTTCAGATTGCGGCCAGAAAATCCAACACGGAAATTATGCGCCTGCTCCATGCAGCTGGTGCAGCAGCTGCTACGGATAACGCTGCCGCCCCTGCTAACGGTGACAGAAATGCACAGGAGCAGCTCCGTGAGATGGGTATTACCCCGAGCAACTACAATCAGACTATCTGTACTGCCACGGATAATAAGAACAATGAGCTTCTGAGCTTGCTCATCGCCGCAGGGGCTGATGTGAACGCCATCGGCAATGATGGCTGGACTCCGCTCACTAACAGCTGCCTGTACGAAAACGTGGAAGGTGTACGCCTCCTGCTGGCCGCTCCCGGCATTAATGTTAACAAGCCGAACAATGGAGGAGACACCCCGCTTCAGGTAGCAACAAAACAATCCAACACTGAAATCATCCGTCTGCTCAACCAAGCCGGTGCGACCTCAGCTCCGGATAGCACCCCCGCTCCTGCCAATGCTGACAGAGCTGCACAGAATCAGCTCAGAGAGCAAGGCATCACCCCGAGTAACTACAATCAGGCTATTTGCGATGCCACGGATAATAAGAACAACGAGCTTCTCCGCCTACTCATCGCCGCCGGCGCTGATGTAAACCACCAGGGGCTCGATGGCTGGACACCACTCACCAACTGCTGCCTGTATGAAAACGTGGAAGGCGTACGCCTTCTGCTGGCTGCCCCCGGCATTGATGTCAACAAGCCCAACGGAAGTGGAACCCCCCCCCTCCTAGTCGCAGGAAGGCAGTCCAACGAGGAAATTTTACGCCTCCTCAACAGAGCCGGCGCGACCGCCGCTCCGGATAGCACTCCCGCACCTGCCAATGGTGACAGAACTTCGCAGAATCAACTCCGAGAGAGAGGCATTACTCCGGGCCAATACAATCAGGCCATCTGTAACGCTACCGATCAGCAGAACAATGACCTACTCCGCCTGCTCATCGCCGCCGGTGCAAATGTAAACGCCACCGGCGCGGATGGCTGGACGCCGCTCACCAACTGCTGTCTGTACGAAAACGAGGAAGGTGTACGCCTCCTGCTGGAAACTCCCGGCATCGATGTCAACAAGCCCAACAATGACGGCCAAACACCGCTTCAGATTGCCACTGAAAAATCCCACCGCGAAATTGTACGTATGCTCAATAGAGCCGGTGCAACTACCACATCAAGCAACGCCGCGGCTTCCTCTGGCAGTAACAGAAGTGCGCAAGAGCAGCTCCGAGAGAGAGGTATCAGCCCGAGCAACTACAATCAGGCAATCTGCGAAGCCTCTGATAATAAGAACAACGAGCTACTGCGCCTTCTCATCGCAGCCGGTGCGGATGTAAATGCCACCGGCGCTGATGGATGGACACCGCTCACCAACAGCTGCCTCTACGAAAACGAGGAAGGTGTACGCCTCCTGCTGGCGGCACCGGGAATTCAGGTTAACAAGCCGAACCGTACCGGTGACACGGCCATCATCTGGGCTGCAGTGAAAGGTAATATTGTTTGCCTCCGTCTGCTCATGAACATGCCAGGCATCGATATCAACTTTATCGACAGCGATGGTAAAACCGCTCTGGAATGGGCTCAGCAGAATGACCACGATGCGTGTGCAGACCTGCTCCGCCGTGCCGGTGCAAAAACCGCTGCTCAGGTACGTAACCGTCGTAGAAGATAACCCTCCGTTCTCAAGGAAGAATGATTTTCTCATAAAGACAGAATGCCCCTCTTACCTCTGCAAACCAGAGGTAAGAGGGCTCTATTCCTTGGGTCTTTTCATCTCAACAACATATTTTTTTCAACATAACGCCGGTTATCCACATCAAACTAAGAGCAACAAAGCTTCCGCTAAAAGGCTCCTGAACAATTTTTTAAGCCATGAAGAAATACACATTACCTGTAATTGCCATATCTACGGGAGTTCTGGCTATCATAGGCGCCCATTCCCCTAATCTGAGCCATCAGTTATCAGGGGCCATGTTCCTGCCGGCTTCCGCCACCGGCAGTGGAATTCTCAAGGCCACAGCAAACACGAGAAGTGTTGAAAATCTGACACCTCAGGAGCTTGAAGCTCTTCAAGAAGAACTCTCTGAGATGGGGATTGACCAGAACTCATACGGGGAAGGACTTGTACAGGCAGCCAGAAATAATAATCTTGTGCTAGTACAACAGTTGATTGCCCTGAATGCTGATGTCAATGCCACGGATGCTAGTGGCAACACAGCTCTCATCTGGGCGGCGTACTTTGGGTACACAGACATTGTACGTTGCCTTGTAGCAGTGGAGAATATCAATCTGAATTACGTGGATAATGACGGCTGTTCTGCTTTGCGGTGGGCTGAACAGAAAGGACACACGGAATGCGCAGAATTACTGCGACGCGCCGGAGCTAACAGCATAAGGCGCGCAGCCAGAAACACGGCTGAAATTCCCCAAGAAGAAGCAGTTTCTCGCTTGCAGCTACTGGGCATCAGACCGGAGGCATACAACTCAGCCATCTGCAGCGCAGCAGATAAGAGTGATAATGACTTACTCCGTTACCTCATTATTGCCGGGGCGGATGTGAATAGCGTAGCAGAAGACGGCTTCACTCCGCTTACCAACGTAAGTCTTTATGGTAACACGGATGGCCTTCGCCTCTTACTGGCCGCTCCCGGCATCGAGGTCAACCGCCCGAACCGAAATGGAGACACAGCCCTCATCTGGGCTGCCGTAAAAGGTAACACAGAGTGCCTGCGCATCCTGCTGGACACTCCCGGCATTAATATCAACAGCACAGACAATGAGGGCAAAACTGCCTATTTCTGGGCACAGGAATACAGCCACACGGAATGTGTAGAACTCCTGAGAGCGGCTGGAAGCATCACCTCCGGTAACAGAAACTCAGCCACTCCGAAAGGCAGTAATAATAATGGTACGCCCCAAGAGAGACTCCGCGCCATGGGTATTAGCCCGAACATGTATGGGCAGGCTATCTGCATGGCCTCAGACAATAAGAATAACGAGCTTCTCGGCCTGCTCATCGCCGCCGGAGCGGATGTAAACACCGTTGCCGAAGATGGCTGGACACCGCTCACGAACAGCTGCCTGTACGAAAACGAGGAAGCAGTTCGCCTCCTGCTGGCTGCTCCGGGTATCGAGGTCAACAGGCCCAACGCTAAAGGTGACACGGCCATCATCTGGGCTGCAGTGAGAGGAAATACCACCTGTCTCCGCATGCTCATGGACATGCCGGGCATCGATATCAACTTTATCGATAGTGATGGTAAAACCGCTTTGGAATGGGCCCAAGAGTATGGCCACCAAGCATGTGTCAAAATGCTGCGCCGTGCCGGAGCAAAAACAGCGGCCCAAGTACGCCGCCGTTAAACCGGAACAGCATACCAACACCAATAAGATTTCTCAATTCTAACAGTAACCATAGACAAATTATGAAAAAATATACATTACCTATCGTAGCTATCTCAACCGGCATCATTGCAGCAGGTAGCGTGAGCTCATGGGATTGGCATAAGCGCCCTCTGTCACTGCCCGGCACTGGCCATCTGCTCCTTCCGGCCTCTGCTAATCAGGCAGATGTAATGGCTGCCATTAACAATCAAAGCGCCGAAAATGCCCCGGAGCAAGACACCAACGCCATCCGTCAGGAACTGGAAGCCATGGGCTTTGACCAAAGCTCTTACGGTACAGCTCTCGTGCTTGCTGCCAGCCAGAACAACATCCATCTGGCAAAAGGCGTACTCAGCCTGAACCCTGATGTAAACACCACGGATGAATCAGGCAACAGTGCGCTCATCTGGGCTGCATACAATGGTTCCGCAGAGCTGGTTCGCCTCCTCGTGGCCGTGGATGGGATTAATCTGGATTATGTGGATAGTGACGGCAAATCCCCTCTCCGCTGGGCGGAAGACAGAGGCCACACTGAATGCGCCCAGATTCTCCGTGAGGCCGGCGCTCAGAGCATATACTCCGCGCAGACTGTAACCGATTCTGCCGAACTCACTCAGGAAGAAGCTGCAGCCAAACTGGAGCAGATGGGAATCTCTCCGAGCGCCTATGAGGAGACACTCTGTGCCGCCACGGACGATTCAGACAACGAAAAAATCCGTTTGCTCGTCATTGCCGGCGCAAATGTGAACTGTGATTCGGATGACTCTTGGACGCCGCTTACTAACTGCTGCCTTTATGGCAACGAGGAAGGCCTGCGCCTCCTGCTGGCAGCTCCCGGAATCGATGTCAACAGACCCAATGCCAAAGGAGACAACGCCATCATCTGGGCTGCAGTGAAAGGTGAAGCAGAATGCCTGCGCCTCCTGCTGGCCGTTCCCGGCATTAATGTGAACTTCATTGATAGCGATGGCAAGACCGCCTATGAATGGGCCGTGCAAAATGGCCATATGGAGTGTGTGCAAATTCTGAGCGCCGCAGGTGGTGTCACCGCTGAACAGGCTCGCAACAACGAGACCCCGGCTACTACTACACCCACCACCACTACACCCACCACCACTACGCCCCCCACAACAGAGCCCGCCACCACTACCGCTCCGGCAATTGATAGTGCTGAAGCCACTGCTCAGTTGCAGCAGATGGGTATCTCCCCGGACTCCTATAATGAAGCGCTCTGCGCCGCTACAGATAACTCAGACAACGCAAAAATCCGCCTCCTCGTCGCAGCCGGCGCTGACGTGAACTGCGCGGCAGAAGACGGCTGGACACCCATTACCAACGTGTGCCTTTACGGCAATGCTGAAGGCCTGCGCCTCCTGCTGGCCGCTCCGGGTATCGATGTGAACAGGCCCAATGCTAAAGGTGACAACGCTATCATCTGGGCTGCGGTGAAGGGTGAAACAGAATGCCTGCGCCTCCTGCTGGCCGTTCCCGGCATTAATGTCAACTTCATTGATGGTGACGACAAAACCGCCTTGGAATGGGCTCAGCAAAATGATCACAGTGAGTGTGAGGCACTCCTGCGCGCGGCAGGTGGTGTCAGCGCCAGCCAGGCACGTAACAATGAGACCCCGGCAACTCCCTCCCCCACCACAGCTACGCCCCCTGCCGGTGATTCAGAAGCCATAGCTCGCCTGCAGCAGATGGGTATTACCCCGGACGTCTATAATAGAACGCTCTGCGCAGCCACGGACAATAGTGACAATGAGACGATTAAACTGCTCATTGCCGCCGGTGCTGACGTGAACCACTACGCGGAAGATGGGTTCACCCCGCTTACCAACTGCTGCCTCTATGGCAATGCTGAAGGTCTGCGCATGCTGCTGGCCGCTCCCGGCATTAATGTCAACCTGCCCAACCGAAAGGGAGACTCTGCTATCATCTGGGCTGCTGTCAGAGGTGAGGCAGAATGCCTGCGCCTTCTGCTGGAGGTGCCTGGCATTGAGGTAAACTTCATTGACAGCGATGGCAAGACGGCCTTTGAATGGGCGCTGGAACATGACTTCGAAGACTGCATCGAACTTCTGCGCGCTGCAGGTGGTCTCTTGGCAGAGGAAGTCCGCAATGGTTCCGCCGGCGCCGCGGCACCGGCCACGACCCAAGCCGAGGCAGCTGCTCAGCTTGCGCGTATGGGAATTCCCCGCAGCAAGTTCAATCAGGCCCTCTGTGACGCCACGGACCGCTCCAATAACGAGCTCATCCGCCTGCTCATCACAGCAGGAGCTGATGTAAATGCACAGGGCGAAGACGGCTGGACCCCGCTCACTAATGTTTGCCTGTACGAGAACATCGAAGGGCTGCGCATGCTGCTGGACGCTCCCGGAATTGAGGTGAATAAGCCTAATAAAGAAGGTACCGTTCCTCTTGTAGTTGCAGCACTCCGCAATAACGAAGAGATTAAGAGCATATTGCAGGCTGCCGGAGCAAGTCTGCCCGTGGATAACGTCCCTGCCCCGGAGAACGGTGACAGAGCAGCTCAGCAGCGCCTGCAGGAAATGGGCATCACCCCCAGCCGTTATAATCAGGCTCTCTGCGATGCTACTGACAATAGTGACAATGAGAAGATTCAGCTTCTCATCGCCGCAGGGGCTGATGTAAATACACAGGGTGAAGACGGCTGGACACCGCTCACCAACTGCTGCCTGTATGGTAATCTGGAAGGTATGCGCCTCCTGCTGGCCGCTCCCGGCATTGATATCAACAAGGAAAACCGCGGAGGCGAAACACCCTACGAGGTAGCAGTTCGCAAGACGAACACTCAGGCCATGCAGCTACTGCGTGAAGCCGGTTACGAGGTACCCGTTGATAACACCCCTGCTCCGGAGAATGGTGATGCCGAAGCTCAGGCAAAGCTGAGCGAAATGGGTATTACCCCCGGTCTTTACGGTCAGGCTCTCTGTGATGCCACGGACAACTCTGACAACGAAAGAATCCGCCTCCTCATCGCCGCCGGGGCTGATGTCAACCATCAGGGTAACGATGGCTGGACGCCGCTCACTAACTGCTGCCTTGCCCGAAATGTACAGGGCTTGCGCATGCTGCTGGACGCTCCCGGCATTGACGTAAACAAGGTTAATAGCAACGGCGATACTGCCTTTGCTGTGGCATCCGAGCGTAACATTACGGAATGCCTCCGTGTGCTGCGTCAGGCAGGCATCACGGAAAGCGTAGATAACACGCCCGCTCCCGCTAACGGTGACCCCGAGGCCCAGCAGCGCCTGAGAGACATGGGCATTACCCCCGGCCGCTACAACCGTACCCTCTGTGATGCCACAGACAATGACGATAACAATAAAATCCGCCTGCTCATCGCAGCAGGGGCAGATGTAAACTGCACCGGCCCTGATGGCTGGACACCGCTCACCAACTGCTGTCTGAGTAACAACCCGGAAGGTCTGCGCCTCCTGCTGGCCGCTCCCGGCATTGATGTCAACAGGCCCAACTCTAAAGGTGACAACGCTATCATCTGGGCTGCGGTGAAGGGTGAAGTCGAATGCCTGCGATTCCTGC
>CALABM010000036.1 GCA_937885815.1 uncultured Verrucomicrobiales bacterium
CTTGTGTTTCCTATGTGATGGTACTTATTTGTTACTCATGTCTTGGGCTCGCACCGCTGCCGGGTTGTTTGTTGTGGTGGCCGGGTGAGGTGCCGGGGCTGCTGAGGCATGTGCTCGGTACGATGGCATTTGCTATGGTGCTGAGTGTAGCCGGACATGTGTTGGCTAAAGTTTCTGAGAAGTAAGGAGAGCTGAGTTATGGCAGCATATAGACGAAAGGATGGTAGCAGATGAGACTGTGGTGCTGGTGGATTTGAAGGGTTTTGAGTATTGCAAGTTGACGCCCCTGGCGAGGACGCTTGATGTGAGTGTGAGTCAGATGAAGCAGCTTGTGGCTGATTTTTGTGAGACGCATGAGATTCGGATTCTGGAGCTGGGGGAGCGCAGTCAGTTGGTGAATGTGCGCGATTTTCGGCGGGCTCTGATGGACCGGGTGAATGTGCGCTGCGGGCTGCGGAAGGAGAGCGTGTGAGTTACGATTTACGAATTTCTTAGTTTATGAAGTTGTTTCTTAGTTTTTTGACGTGTGCGGTGGGGCTGTTGGTTCTGCCGGGGGTGCTGGTGGAGCAGGTTGAGGCTTTCCGGGCATCTCGCGTGGTGCCGGCGCCGACGCCGGGACTAGATTAATTAACGCTCGCTTTTCCATAAAAGGCGAGCGTTATTAGTATCTTATGCTCAACTTTTGATTGCTGGTGACCATTTTGGTGAAAATCCATGGTACACATTTTGGTACAGTTTGTGGTATCCTTATAACAATAAAAAAGGGCAGCTCTTGTGGAGCTGCCCATCATTGAATTGTCTGCCACGTTTTAGCGTACGAAGTGAGTCCAGGCGCGGGGCTCGTCGAGTGTGGGGTGTGCAGGGCCCTGAGCGATGCACTGCATTATCCATGCAAGGTTTCTGCCGAGGTTTCGCATGGTTTGGCAGCCTTCCGGATCCATCTGAACTTCACCGGGTCGCATGCCGTAAATCATGTTCCAGTAGAAGGAGCTGACGAGCGGCTGGTTATTGTAGGTGATGTACTTGTTGAGGCGGTCGAGTGTGGTGGAGGCACCGCCACGGCGTGCGACGGCGATAGTGGCACCGGGCTTGTATGCCAGCTTGCTGCCGGCGGAGTAGTACAGGCGGTCCAGCAGGGCGCACAGCGAGCCATTGGGGCCGGCAAAGTAGGTGGGGCTGCCGATGACGATGGCGTCTATCTCATCCAGCTTTTCATAGATGCTATTGTACAGCTCATCAGTCATGCCGCAGCGGCCGCTTTTCAGGCAGCGGCGGCAACCGATGCACCCTTGGACGGGGGTGGTGCCCAGCTGAATGATTTCTGCTTCTGCACCGCCAGCGCGGAGACCTTCCGCCACCATGGAGAGGGCGTGGAAGGTGTTGCCAGCGGCGTTCGGACTGCCATTAATAAGGAGAGCTTTCATGATGATGGAGATTTTCTTCATGAAGATTATCATGAAGTTCCCCCTCGGGCAAGCAAAAAAGACTTGCAAAATAGTTGTAGTTTGTTATGCTGGTGCGCGTTATAACAATTAGCTACCGTTATGAAATCTATTATTGCTTTTTTTCTCAGGCTGCTGGGCTTTTCACATGCCGCATCTGCCTCAGATTCTTCTCGTATGCAGGTGCGTACGCTGTGGGGAAGGTGTGAGTTTGTACAGGATGGTGATTCCTTGCGTTTCCTTCCTGAGGGGACAAATGAATGCGTACGAATACGCCTATATGGTATTGATGCTCCGGAGAAGGGGCAGGACTTTGCGGGGCAGTCGCGCCAGCTGCTGGTAAAGCTTACTCGCCGAAAGCGTTTACGTGTGGAAGTTCAGGATGTGGACCGCTACGGGCGATATGTGGCGAAAGTCTATGTGGGGAGCACTTATGTGAATGAGGAGATGCTGAGAGCGGGGCTTGCCTGGTTTTACAGCCATCATGCGGATGCTCTCAGTAATGCCGATTTAGCGGCAGCTGAACGTGAGGCCCGCTCCGCTCGCCGTGGCATGTGGGGGGATGATAGTATTATCAGCCCGCGAGAGTACCGCAATATGCATGGTACTGTGCATTCGAAGAAAGAGGAAAGTCCTTCACAAGGGCGCTAGACTGATGTGCTGTGTCGTTCCGCGCAGAAGCTTAAATGTCTAAGTTGAAGTATACCCAGCCGGTTTCGGGAGAGAATAAAACCTCTCCTTCAATCTGAAGCTTCAGTATGCTTGCTTTAAAGGTGTCGTCCCTCGTCCAGTCTTTGACAGTTTCTCCGGTGAATTGCTGGTAGTCTGCAGGGGTGTGGGCCACTCCCTTCACCTCAGAGAGCGTTTGCGAGGGAAGGCGAAAACAGCCCACCGCGTAGAGGTCTGCATCTTGATAAGGAAGTTCGAAACTGCTCAGTTCTTCGCCGGTATGGCTGAGGATAATTTTTACGGATGGGGCTGATATGTTCTCGCGTGGTACGTTAAACAATTTGCAGATAGTTTCAACATCTTGCTCTTGCTTGTAATTATCAGCCAGAATAAAGCCTACGCCTATCAATACCAAAACAGCAAACAACAAACAGAAGCGGAACCGAGTACGTTTATTCCTCTGAGCCTTCATAATGAAAAATCATTGTTTGTTTTAACGGGGCTGATGATGCTAAACATCAACAATCTCGCTTCTTCACAAAGAGAATGGCGGCACCTATCCAGATGAGAAGGGCTGCCGCAGAGATTCCCAGCATGATGGCCCAGCCCAGTTTGTAAAGGAGGGTGAGCGCAAGGGCTGTCCAGAGGCCGCCGCCCATGATGGGCTCGTGGAGCAACTGCTTGTAACCGAATGCCTGAGTGGCACAGGTCTTGCTTTCGGGGTCCGCGGCGCGCAGCAGCAGCAAGCCGGTTGCCGTGACGCCCAAGGACTGGCCGAATTCTGCAATCGCGCATTCAAACCAGGACTCGCGGAAGAGGCGGCGGGCTACCACTACCACCATGAAGAGGGAGAGCATTGTGCCCAGTACGATAAGCACCAGAAGGCCCACCCAGTTATCCAGCACTACCTGTAGTTTGATGGTGGCCATAGCTGAGACAACGAGGAAATCCAGCGCGGCACCGGAGATGCGCTGCATCTGCCCGTGATCAATGAGGCTGTGTACACGTACCTTCTGAGCCATTTTCTGCATGAGCAGACCGCCAATCATGCAGAACGGGAAGAGCGGGAAGCCTTTGAGCAGGGTGATAGTGCCATCCGAGCGGCATGCTCCCTCCAGCTCCTGCAGCCCGAAACGCATGCCGAAGCCGATGAGTATGGCGAGGCCTACCAGCGAGATGTGCCAAGCGAGGGAATCAATGGAATCACAGTACACCGTCTGCACACCGGCAGCGGGCTGGGATTCCTTGCCGTAGATGCCTTTCTTCTGGAGCTCATCCTGTTCGCTGAAGCGGCGCACGTTCTGGATGTAGCCCTTGCGAGCGGCCCAGTTCACGAGGATAATGCCGATGATGACGGCCAGCAGCATGCCTGCGGTGGCCATGGTGTACCCGAGGGCCACACCATCCTCCCAGCCGAAGGATTCAAAGCTCTCGGCCATGCCGCTAACGGTACCATGGCCTCCTTGGAAACCAATTTCAAGCAGATTGCCAAAGCCCTCATTCGTTCCAAAAAACGGCATCAGGAGAAAACCTACTGCAGCAAAGCCGATAACGTACTGCCCCCAGGCCAGAATCTGCCCAAAACACAGCTGTGGGAATGCCACGCGCACAACTTTCTTCAGCGGCGGTGTCACTACGCCCAGAAAGAGTGTAGCAAACACTACGTTAATCATAAAGCCGGGAAGCTGGCCCACGGTCTTAATGACATCTTCCGGGAGAATCTGTGGAAAGCACTGAAAAATCAGCAAGCCCACGAAGCCGCCGATAACGGAACTAGGCAGGTAACAGCGCTGAAGCAAAGGGATGAGCGTACGGAGAATCTTTCCGATTACCAGTAGCACGGAAAGAAGGCAGAATACGAAAATCGCGGTCATGATTCAGTTAATTTGGAGAGGAAACGGCTTAGCCGGGCGTGACTATATCACCATTGAGGTCATATAGTCAAGCCGTAAAGGTATTTAATAGAGTGTCTCTACCAGCTCCACACTACGGCGTGTTGCGCCGGAATGCACATGCAAGGCGTTATAGGCGCGCTCGCAGCGAGCGGCTGTCTCCTCCTTGTCTGAGAGCACCTGAACAAGCGTGTCTTTCAGCGCTTCTTTTTCACACTGCCAGACGCCTTTTTCCGCGTTCAGGAGAGTAACTAGGTCTGCGAAGTTGGTCATATCCGGGCCGAAGATGACAGGGACTCTGGCAGCGATAGCTTCCACAGGGTTCTGCCCGCCACGCGCGAGGAAACTCTTGCCGATGATAGCCACGTCTGCCAGGGCGGTCCAGTCTCTCAGCTCACCCGTTGTATCTGCCACATAGCAGAGATTTTCCGGGAGGGGGCTGGGCAGGGTGCCGGCAGTACGCAGTACGGGGGTGAAGCCAGCTGCAGTCAAATCTTTCACCACATCTGCTCTGCGTTCTGCATGGCGCGGTACGATGAGGGGGAAGGCGCCGGCTTCACGCACAGCGGTAGCGATAAGAGCTTCTTCCCCGGCATGGGTGCTGGCTGCCAGTACTACGGGTTTTCCTCCGCTGATAGTGTTCAGCAGGTCGCGGAACTCTGCGCGGGGCTCTGCGGGAGTGTCCCCCATCACATCAAACTTAATGCTGCCGGTGACAGTGATGATTTCTTCCCGTACGCCAATGCCGCCGAACCTGCCTTTATCTCGCTCATTCTGGGCGCCGAGGGCGCTAAGGCGTGAGAACAGGAGGGAGGTGATGCCGCGCACCTTGCGGTAACGGCCTTCGCTGCGGGGGGAAAGGCGGGCATTCAACATCAGCATTGGAATACGGCGGCGGTGGCAGGCCTCCGCAAAGTTCGGCCAAAGCTCAGCTTCAATGAGCACCACGGCTTTCGGCTGGAAGCGTTTCAGGCATCTGCCTGAGAGGCCGGGAACATCCAGCGGTGAGTACAGAGCACGTACTCCGGGCAGGGCGGCATCTCGTACCACCTGATGACCGGTGGCGGTGCTGGTAGCCAGTACAACGGGCTCTTTATGTGTTTTAATCCACTCACGAATAAACTTCAGGGCGATGAACACTTCACCCACACTTACAGCATGCACATACAGGCCGCCTTTTGGCTCATCCTCGATTTTTACCTTATACAGGCCGAAGCGCTCCCGGAGGCCCGTGCCGAAGCCACCACGCTTTTTCATCTTTATCAGGTAACCCGGTATCGAGAGAATGAGGAATACCGGCAGAAAAAGATTGTATATCAGCAGAAAAATAAAGCGTTTCATATGTCTTTTCTGTAGAAGAGAATGGTGTTTTTGCCGTAGGTGCGTTCATCTATGAGCTTCCAGCCGGGGAACTCACGCGTGTGGATATCACCCACGCCGTAGCCCAACTGTGCTTCTGCGATGAAGTATCCATCGTCTTCCAGCAGTTCATGCAGTCGGTCCGTCATGAGCTCTGCTATCATATCGCGGTCGCCTATTGCCTTGGCATAAGGCGGATCCGCGAAGATGATATCGTAACGCCCCATGTCACGTTTCACGAACTGGAGACAATCACTCTGTACTACGCTTCCGCCGGTCAGACGGCTGTTCTCCATATTAGTGCGAGCCATGGCGCACGACTGCCTTGCGGCGTCCACCATGCGCGCAGAAGCTGCTCCACGGCTCAGTGCTTCAAGCCCTACAGATCCGGAGCCACAGTACAAATCCAGCACGCGGGCCCCGGAAATAATGGGGCCGATGATGTTAAAGAGGGCTTCACGCACTCTGTCCTGTGTGGGGCGCACTTCGCCCTGCGGCACGCGGATGTTGTATCCCTTTGCTTTTCCTGCAATGATTCTCATATGATGGCGTTATCTTCTACGTCTGCGGCGGTTATTTCGGCGCTCATTCCGTCTGGAAGGTCTGTCAGGACGCGCAGCAGGCTGTGAGGGCTGCGCTTGGGGCTGTTCTGCCTCCGGGGGCGCAGGCTTGGCTTCTTCGGGATCCGGTGCAGGGGGACCTACTCGGAAACGAATCGTGTAGTTACCCTGAGCCAGCACATTTCCGCTGCCCTGAGCGCGTTCCGAAAAATAGTATGTGAGGTAGAGGAACTCGCCATTCGTACGCCGGCTGATGGTGAGGGATTCTGTAATTCTGGACATTGCGTCGGACTTATTGAGAGACCACGTCGTGCCGGTTCTCGCGCCGTAGAGGTTGTCAGAATTACTGGAGAAAGACGTGGCTGTCATCTCTCCGTTGTTTGATGTCCACACGTTCTTGTCCGCATGGTACACGAAGCCGCAGATTGCCAGATGTGAGGTTTGTCTGGTGAACGTATTGACGCTTATGCCGTGAAGGGACCACTGATTATTTCCCTTATCAAAGGCGCCAAGTTGCACGACTTGGAGCGCTTTAAGTTCAATTTTTTTCCATTCAGTGCGGTATGCCTCATATGCTGAGCGGTCAGGCCATAAATCTTCAGAGTATGGGATAAGCTGAGTGCTATCATATGAGGCGAAGAACTCCTGTTGTCTCTGAGGCGGGAGCGTCTGGAGGCGTGCAAGGATTGCCTGTTGCATCTGTATGAACTCCTGAGTCGGCGCGGGGGATACAGTTTCACCGGTGATGCGCATGCCATTACCAGGGAAATTCATGAGCGCGGCAGGCACCTCAGCACAAACGGCAGTGCTGACAAGCGCAGGAAGAGAGACGAAGGTGAGAGTAAAAAAAAGAGATTTCATGAGCTACAACCTGCATTCTATCATGCAGTTTTTACTTTGACAAGCAGGAAAAGCGATTGCTTCATTAAAAATACAGGCAAAAGCCGCAGCAGAATGCCACGGCTTTTACTCTGAACAACTGTGTTACGGGTGTTATCTGCTGCCGGGTGCGCCTGCATTAACAGCAGCTGATCGCACCGGGAACATGAGAACGTACCCCCCCTGTGCAATCACGGAATTGGAAATGGTGGATCGCTCGCTGAAGGAGTAATAGAGGAATACAGCTTTGCCATCGGTGCCGCGGGTGAAGCGAATGGTCTCAGTCATTCGGGAAAGGCTATCCTCTTTGGATAGTGTCCATTCGGTGCCCGTTTGTGCGCCGTATACGTGATCCTCCGTGACCTGATAATCCTTAGCAACAAGTTCGCCGTTGTTGGAAATCCACACGTTGCGACCGCCGTCATATCTGAGGGCGCTTACGGTGAGCGGTGCTGTGCGGTTGGTCTGCGGGTCTGAAGTCACGGAAACAACCGTCCAAGTGTCATTTATGCTGGGGCGGAGGCCTACTCCTACCTCGCGCACAAGCTTGGTGCGGGTCTTCTTCCATTCTGCCTTGTAAGCGTCATATTCAGCGCGTGTAGGCCACAAATACTCAGAATAGGGCACGAGAACCATCGGATCGTAGTTTTCCATGAAAGCCTGCTGTTTGTCGGCAGGAAGAGTCTGAAGTCGGGGTACAAGAGCCTGCTGCATTTGGGCAAATTCCTGTGTAAACTCAGGGGTAACAGCGTAACCTGCCGTCATGGTTCCGTTTGTGGGAAGATAACCTTGCATGGCGCCAATGTTGCCAGCTACGCAAGTTTGAGTCATTACTACCGGAGCCGTCAGAAGTGCGATAATGGGGAAAATAGCTTTCATATTTACGCCTGTTACTCTATCACTGTTTTTTTTACTTGGCAAGCATGAAATTTCGTGATACTGTCATGAACGTATGAAAGAGGAGCTTAAAAGAATGCGGGCGCTGCTCATTGTAGGTGTGGTACTTGCTGTGCAGTTGGTTTCGTGCCAGTCACCTACGCCTGCGAGCCGAATTTCGGAAAATCCGGCTATGTTTACCAGTTTACCTGTTGAGCAGCAGCCTCTCGTGCGACAGGGGCGCTTGTGCGAAGGGATGAGGCAGGATGCTGTTTTTTTAGCATGGGGTAAACCAAATGGGCCTGTGGTGGAGTCTCAGCAAAATGGCCGCAAGGTCACTCGCTGGGTGTATAATGGCTATGAGCCTGTCACTGTTATGAATGCAGGCGTTTATCCTTATTGTGGGCCGTATGGGTGGTATCCTTGTGTTTCCCCCTCCATCAGCACGGCTTACGTGCCCCGTAATGTTGCATGGGTGGAGTTTGTGAATGGGAAGGTGACTGCGTGGTCTCGCTTGAGTGACTCAACGAACGGAGCTCTTACCGAATGATTTTATGCCAATGACAGAATGTAATAATAGTAGAAATGAGGAGTTTTATACTCTGAATTCCGGGAAACTCAGCGTGTGTATCTCTAATATAGGTGCGCGTTTGCTTAGTTTTGTATATGATGGAGTGGATATGTTGTATGGCCCCAAAAACGCGGAGGAATTGCGTGCAGATACTTGTTATTGCGGTGCAATTTGCGGGCGAGTGGCAAACCGAATTGCCGGTGGGCAGTTTGAGCTTGATGGCCGTAGTTACACATTGGCTGTGAATAACGGGTCAAACCATCTTCATGGCGGTCTAGTTGGTTTTTCGGACCTTCCATGGAAGGTGGAGGATGTATCTGAAACTCGCCTTGTGCTCTCTCTCGTGTCCCCTGATGGAGATGAGGGGTATCCCGGCTGTGTGGTGGTACAGGCCACGTATACTCTGGAAGGACAGACTCTTACTCTGGAGATGACGGCTACGACAGATGCCCCGACTCTCTTGAATCTCACCAACCACGCATACTGGAATCTTGACGGTTGTGGTACGATGGATAATCACCTCCTGCAGGTACATGCTTCAGCGTACACTCCCATGGTGGCAAATATACCGACTGGAGCCATTTTGCCGGTGAGTGGTACCCTGTATGACTTGACGACTCCTGCAGTGCTGGGTGAGCGGAATGCTTCCAATGCTATTGCGGGCGGGTATGATGACAACTACGTGCTTCCCACGGCTCCCGGTGTAAATGAGGCTGCGGTGCTGACAAATGGCAAGTACACACTGCGTCTCTCTACGAATGCTCCGGGGCTCCAAGTGTATACCGGTGATTATCTGCCGCTGAAGCGCGGTGGCGTGGCACTTGAGGCTCAGAATTATCCGGATTCTCCTCATCAGCCTCACTTCCCGACCATCGAGCTGCGCCCCGGTCAGACATATCAGCGCACGATTGTCTGGACGATTGAGTAATCATTTGTAGGTATATTAAAAATAACAAACGGCAGAGACCTGAACAGGGCTCTGCCGTTTCTCATTTTGTAAAAGTTTTTAGCGAATGGTGGAGCGCATGCCGTGCATGATATTGTCAGCCATGTTGCGAACGGTTTCCTCAAGAATGTTGCTCAGGTGGCTTCCGGGGCGGTAGTCTGCCGGGGCGAAGAAATCCACGCGGTGCTGGTCCGTTTTCAGGTTATAACACTTGCGGAAACTGGAGCGTGAGCTGTCATCCGGGTTATACACCGCAACGCTTAACCCGCCTTGTTGGCGCATTACAGTGAAGCAGGGAACGTCCGTGGGGCCATCGCCCAGGTAAATCATGTGTTTGAAGGGTACGGGGCGCAGAGCGCTGTCCATGTGGTCATTCACATCCTCAGTGTATTTGATGAGTCCTTTGTTGATGCGGAAAAGGTACTGCGTCTTGGTGGTATGAGAAATGACTCGTTTGGGGAAGCCTATGCAGCCATTGCTTTCACTGAACTCGCAGGCGAAAACTTCCTTCATGTACGGGCGGATGACGGAGCCATCAATGATGGATTTGATACCACTGGAGATAATGTAGAATTCCACATGGATGCCAGCGAACCGATGTTCCGGGGTGAGAGCTCTTTCCTCAAACGTCTCGAAGAATTCCGGTATGCCGCGGAAAAAGGTAAGCTTTTGTCCCAGCTGTTTAAGTGTTTCGTTGCTGACGCCATCAATGCTCAGCGTGTCCAGCAGCTCTTTGAGATAGCTGAGCTCGCCGTCCCACCCTTCTTCTCGGCTCCGCTCATTACATCTTCTCCAGAAAAGCTCAGCATTAATGCCGAATTCAGGGAAGATAGTATCCTCCTGCATGTTATGAGGACTGAGCGTATGGTCAAAGTCAAAAATGAGCGCAATCGTGTTTTGCGGGACGGACATGGCAGTTTTGTGCGTCAGATGAGTTCTTTCAGGCGATTTACAGTAATGCCGGGCACTGTGATGCTTGTGCCGTCCGCCGTACGCAGGATGGGGGAGCCATCATGCTCTACTCCGATGAAGTGACCGCGAATACGCTCTGTGTCTGTAATAGCAACTACGGGGCGAGAACCGGCCCATGCATCATCCAAATCATCGCGCAGTGCTTCCAAGCCGTGCTCAACAAAGCGATTGAACGTAGCTTCAAGTGCATCGCCGATAAGGGTGCGCAGTTTGGCTGTCTTAGGGCAGGCATAGAGCAAATCCTGCAAGCGTGTGGGGCGGTCTGTTGTAGTGCGTACGATGCTTTCAATATCGTTGGAAACATTGAGCCCTATGCCAATGGAGGCCATCGTGGAGGATGGACGCTCCACAAGGATGCCGGCCAGCTTATCCCGACCAACTAATACATCATTCGGCCAGCGCAGGCGGAGGCCTTTAATGTTATATGCATCAAGAGCTTTAATGATAGCCACGCCGGCCACCAGCGGCAGCAGCCCCCAGTGGCGGTTTACGCGGGGATCCAGAGGAAGGTTGTATGTGGCCCAGAGTCCGCCCGGTTCTCCGAACCAAGTGCGGTTAAAGCGCCCACGGCCTTTAAGCTGGCGTTCTGCGCTCACGACTGTCCACGGCTTCTCCTTACGGGCCTCATTAAAAGTAGACTCGCATTCCTTTAACTCGATGACATTCCATTTCGTGCTCACGTACTCTATATTAGCGCAGGTCGGGCCTGACGTCCACTAAATAATGAAAAATCAGAGTTAAATACGTAAAAAATTCTTGTCTTACCTGAATACGAAAGGTAACATGCAGACGTGTGGCAGTTCGATAGGGTGACAGAGGTGGAAAAGAGGGATGAACTCTGGGCTCTTTACGAAAGTTCATTTCCTCGCTGCGAGCGGCGCAGCTTTGCCCAGCATGTTCGCGCCATGCTGGAGCAGCCATCGTTTGCCTGTGTGAAAGTATGCGTGTCTGAACGCGTGGCCGGATTGGTGTTTTTCTGGGAGATGGAACATTGCCTCTTTTTAGAACATCTGGCCATAGCTCCGGAATATAGGCGGCAGGGTGGAGGGCGCATGGCTTTGAAGTGGCTCCAAGGGAAGGGGCTCCCAATTGTGCTGGAGATTGAGCCGCCTGCAGATGAGCGAACATGCGGACGCTTGAAGTTCTATGAAAGCTGTGGCTTTATCCGGCTTCCTTATCCTCATGTACAGGCGGCATTCCATGCGGACACGCATTCTGTTCCGCTTGGCTTGCTGAGCTGGCCACATGCGCTGAGTTCATCGGAGGTGGAGAAGTTTGAGCGCATTCTTCGAGAGCAGGTGATGACATATACGGATGCGTAGCCGGCTAGCTGTTATCGCACATGAGGGGCGGTGGCGGTGTCGGTTTCTGCATGGGTGATTTATGGCATCGGGTAACAGGCTCCATCCGGAGCATTTTATCATATACATGGCAGTACATGGGGACGATTTCTGCCATGGGGCTATTTCTGGGTGTTCTAGGAATGGGAGTTTATCATGTTCTTACTCCGGTAGAGAGTGCATTGACGTATAAGTACTTTAATGGAGTGTATAATCCTGCTGAGGCTCAGCTGCCGCGCGGGCTGGGTGAGATTGTATCTGGCGGAGAAAATGGGGCGTGTCTTGTGTTTGAATATGAACGAGATGGCCGCCTGAAGCGCTTTTTTCATGTGGACAATCGTGGAGAGCTTTCTCGCATGTCCGGCAGCAAAGTGGCAGAGCAGCGCATGGAGTATGATGCCGCCGGGCGATTAGTTGCGCGCCGGAATTATGATGCTGATGGGAATCTCGCGCCAGATGCTGCTGGCGTGGCAGTGCGTGAGTTTTCTTACAATGAGCAGGGGCAACTTACCGGGCGAGCATTTCGTGATGCTGCCGGGCGCAAAATTGTGCCTCGGATGCCCGGTTTTGCAGAAGAACGCATTAGCTATGATTCAGAGGGACGCCCGGTGATGATACAATACCTCGATGGTGAAGGAAAAGAGATGGTAAATGCCAGAGGTGAAAGCTGCATTACTTTTACTTATGATGATTCGCGCCAAGAGATGCTCCGTACGAATACGGTGAACGGGGTAGTGGCGGATAATGCTGCAGGTGTGGCGCAGGAGCGAATCTGCTTCACCCGCAATGGCCTGACTACACATACATCTTGGAAAAATGCAGCAGGTGAGCCTGTTCAACACTTGTGCCACGGGGCATTATCCGTGCTGAAAGAGAGCAGGCCAGATGAGAAACTGGTGCGCACGCGGTACTGTGGTGAAAACGGTGTGATGCGTGAGGGCGCACGAGTATGGGCTGAGCACTTGGTTCGCTCCACGCCTCATGGTCAGGTTGAGTGGGAGTGTTATAACGCTGCGGATGGTCTCCCGTGTGATAATCCGGCTTGTGGATATGCGGAGCGCGTATGTGAATATGCTGCGGATGGTTCGTTGCTGCGTGAGTACTTCTGGGACGCTCTGGGAAATCCTGCCGATTGTTACGAGAAACGTCATTCCGGAGATGGTTCGGCTCGTCACGTGCTTTCTTTGAACTCGGATGGTTCCACCTCTCTTACGCGCGAGGAATGAAAAACACCCCGCGAGCTTGCGCTGCGGGGTGTCTGAAAATATGCGGTAAGAGCAGGGCTTTACGAATAGGCGGATTCCACCTTCTGGGCCACATCGCGGTAGCCGTAGTCCACTTCGTAAATGACCTTGAAGCTCTCGAGTGCCTTGGCCATGTTGCCACTCTTCTCGTACAGGCAGCCAATCATGTAGAGAATCTCCTTCTTGGTCTCGTCCATAGTGAGAATCTCCTTATCGGCATCTTCAAGCTGTCGGATAGCCATATCCGTCATGTTCTTGGAGGCGTAGCATTTGCCGAGCATGAGCATGGCTTTGATGCGCAGGTTCGGGTTCGTACGGGCACGCTGGAGCGGGGGAATAGCCTCGGTGTACATCTCGGCATCAAAGAGAGCCTGACCGTACTTGAACTGAAGCTGGGCGTCTGTCGGGTTGGCTTCCACGCGGGCAGCGGCGTCTGCAACGGCGCTCTCGGCGATTTCCTTCTTACGGGCAGCGAGAGTGGCTTTTGCCTCCTCGTTCTCAGGATCAGCGGCCAGCACCTGCTCGTAGTAGTCGATTTCAGCCCTCATGGCCTTCTCGCGCATTTCCATTGCCTTGTCGTTAATGGAAAGGTCAGCGCCGCCACTGAGCTCGTAGGCGTAGGCGTAGAAGGAGTAGGAGTTGGCGTAGTCCTCCATCTGTTCGTAGATGGAAGCGATGTCGCGCACAATCTGAAGATTGGTATTGTCTGCGGCGTACTGCTCGGAAAGCTGAGCAAGGCGCTGCTCCATTTCTGCTCGGGTAAGGCCCATCTTATCAGCGCTTTCCAAATCGGTAGTAGCGCTCTTGTTCTTCATCTTGGTGCGGAAGTCACCCTTGCCTTCCCAGTTGCCCTGCTTCATGGTAGCGCGGGCGGCGCAGTCCTTCTCACCGCGCTGAGCGATAGCGTCTGTGCGGTCGATGTTGAGGATGCGACGGTATGTCTCAGCGGCCTCAGCGAAGTTTTCGTTCTTGATGTAGTGGTTGGCCAGCATGTGCATGTGCTTTTTGGGGTTCGGCTGGCCCTGACAGATGGTCTCCAGAGCGAATGCTGCCAGTTCGGGCAGGTTCAGTTCATTCGCAGCTGCGAAGAGCGCTTCATTTGCGGTGACGGAGTAGGGGTCTTTCTCCAAATCATCCTCCACGGTCACGATGGTGGTGGCGGGATCCTTGCGGGAGCTGGTCATGCGCATGCCTCCGAAGAGAGAGGAGCGGCGACCGGCATCCGGCGTGGACTTCACTTCACAGGCGCGCAGCAATTTGCGGCCTTCCAGGAAACCGGGCTCACGCTTGATGAGTGTTTTGAGAATGCTGACGGCGTACTTGTAATTCTTGGCAGCTACGGCCTGCTGGGCCTTGAGCCAGAGCCCTGCTTCAGCCTGCGGCAACTGTCGGTCAGTGATAATGGTAATCATATTCGTGTGTAAGATGTTTTCTGGGCACGGCAAACGAGAAAAGCAGCCGTACTCATGCTGTTTTGCGTAGACTACCATAAAATACACACGATTTCAACCTTGTTTTTCTTGTTTTTTGAAAAAAATATGGCAAAATGACGCAGACATGAGATTAGATGCCATACTGAGCCGCTACGGGTATTGCTCACGGCGTGAAGCTGCGCAGTGGGTGAAGCGTGGGCGAGTGACGGTGAAGGGGGCCGCAGCAAAATCTCCTTCAGTAAAAGCTGAGCCCGCGGATGTGCTGGTGGATGGTAAGCCGATACCCTTTCCCGATGGGCTTTATGTGGCTATGAATAAGCCGACCGGTTGCACATGCAGTCACCGTGAGGAAGGGGATTTGGTGTATGATTTGCTTCCCCTGCAGTGGATGAACCGCGGTGATGGTGTAAGTACTGTGGGGCGTCTGGATAAGGAAACATCCGGCCTGCTGTTGCTGACGGATGACGGCGCTTTTCTGCACGCACTCACTAGCCCTAAGAGGCACGTTCCCAAGGTGTATGAGTTTGAGTGTTCTGCTCCTATCCCTGAAGAAGCTGTGAAAATCTTCGCTTCCGGCGAGTTGATGCTCCATGGTGAAACGTCTCCCTGTCTACCGGCAGAACTGCTGATTACAGGGGAGAAAACCGGGCGGCTCACTCTGCATGAGGGGCGCTATCATCAGGTTCGCCGTATGATGGCCGCCGTAGGGGCTCCTGTGCTGGTTCTTACTCGCGTGGCCATTGGTCCGCTGCGCCTTGCGGACCTTAATTTGGCACCCGGTGAATGGTGCGCTATAGACCCGACTCTGTTCTCATGAGTTTTGACATGCCCATAGAGGTGCATGCGGATTTTCGTGTGCTGTATGAGGATGCGGATGTGCTGGCTGTTGATAAGGCCGCGCCGCTTCTGATGCATCCTACGGGCGATAAGAATGAACCCACGCTCTGGCATGGCGTGAAAGAACTCCTCGCTTACGAACTGGCATGTGGAGGGCAGGTGTCTTTCATAAATCGCTTGGATCGTGAAACGAGCGGTATCACGCTCGTAGCCAAAACATCCGCTGCAGCCCGGGAGCTGGGCAAGGCCATGCAGCAGCGCTTGTTTCAGAAAGAGTATTTTGCCGTGGTGCAGGGAATCCCGCTCTGGGAAAGCGCCTGCTGTGATGAGCCCATTCTCCGCATGGAGGAGGTGCTGCCAACGCGCATTCATGTGCGCCAGTGTTGCCACCCGCAGGGGAAGCCTTGCTGCACGGAGTTTGAGGTGTTGCGGCGAGTGCCTGCCCGCCGCGGACTTCCTGCGTTGACTCTGCTGCGCTGCATACCTCATACCGGTAGGTTGCATCAGATTCGTGTGCACGCCTCCTATTTGGGCTTCCCGCTGCTCGGTGATAAGATTTATGGTGGCAACGAGCAAAATTATCTGGATTTCATCGCGCAGGGGTGGACTCCTGAACTTGCTGAGCGTCTGCATATACGCCGCCATGCGCTGCATGCGTGCTCGCTGCGTTTTCCGTTCGGTGGGCAGGAAATTGAGGTGAAATCGCCACTTCCTGAAGATTTGGCCTCTCTTCTGGCTTGATTTATCTACCCATTTGCGCTAGAATACGGGCGTCATGAGTAACGCCAAATCCGAACTTCTGCAAATCTTGCTGGCTAAGTCCATCAAGACCGGTCATTTCATTCTCGCTTCCGGCAAGGAAAGCGATCTTTACTGCGACTGCCGCATTACCGCTCTGGATGCTCGCGGTGCCAATCTCATCGGTGAGGTCGGCTGGCAGATGGTGCAGGAGGAGATTCTACCGAAGTTCCCCGAGGCTTGCTCTATCGGTGGTATGACCATGGGTGCCGACCCCATCTCTCTGGCTATCGGCATGTACTCTGCCTCTGCTGAAAAGCCCCTCTGCGTGTTTACTGTTCGCAAGGAAGCTAAGGACCACGGCCGCGGTAAGCGCATCGAGGGTAACTTCGCTGCAGGCCAGCAGGTTATCGTGGTGGATGATGTGATTACCACCGGCGGCTCCCCACTGAAGGCTATCGATGCTATTGAAGCTGAAGGTGGTAAGGTGGTGGCCGCTCTGGTGCTGGTGGATCGCCAGGAGGGTGGACGCGAGGCTATTGAGAGCCGCGGCATTCCCGTGTTCCCCATGTTTACGCGTTCCAGCATCTTCGGCGATAAGTAAATATCTGCATGTTGCCGATTATTGCAGGTGTGGAGGGTGCCGTGCTGACGGCGCGCGAGCGAGAACTCTTTTCGCGCCTTCAGCCGGCTGGTTATATCCTCTTTACCCGTAATATTATAGACCACGAGCTGACCCGCGAGCTCACGGATGAGCTGCGGGCGCTCACGGTCGGGCCGGATGTGCCCGTCATCGCTATTGATCAGGAGGGTGGGCGCGTGGTGCGCACGGCTGATATTTTTGTAAAGCACCCCTCCGCTGCCGAGCTCGCTGCTACTGAGAGCAGCCATCTCATTACTCAGGCCGCATGGTACAATGCTCAGTGCCTTTATACGCTGGGCGTGAATACGAACTTTGCCCCGGTACTGGATATTGGTTCTGCGCGTGCGAATGCACTTCCGAGCCGCTGCTGGGGCTATGATTCTCAGGCTGTAACCACTCACGCAGGTGTGTGGAACCGCGCTCATGTGCGCGCGGGTATTGCAACTTGTGGTAAGCATTTTCCCGGCATGGGGGCTGCAGAATGCGACCCTCATTATGACCTGCCGGTATTGCATGGCTCGCGTGACTCATTCTTGCAGGATGCCGCCATCCCATTCAATGCGCTGATGCCGGAGCTGCCATCCATGATGATAGCGCATCTGCTTATACCGGAAATTGATGCGGAGCTGCCTACATCCCTGTCTCCGGCACTGGTGCAGGGCTTTCTGCGAGATCAGCTTGGTTATGATGGTGTGGTGTTTACGGATGACCTCTGCATGGGGGCTATCGCCAAGCGTTACAGCCCCGCTGAATCTGCCGCTCTCGCGCTGAAAGCCGGTTGCGACTTGCCGCTCATTTGCCATGATGCCTGTGAGCATCTGGAGGCTGCCGCTGAGATGATTTCCAGCTTGCCACAGAGCATTCTGCAGGCCTCAGAGAAGCGCATCGAACGCTTCCGTATGGGGCTCCATACGCGTCCACCCATGCCATTCATTCAGTGGCGTGAGTATCTGGCTGACCTGCGTGCCTTTAATGAGCAGGTGCCGACTCTTTCCGGGGCCGCCCCCGGTTCTCCTGTACAGGATTATTGAATCTGCGTAATGGCGTGCATCGCCGTTTCGTGCTGGTTCTTTTTTACGCTGAAGTGTATTCTTGGCTTGCAATCTTGGGCGGAATAGGGTATTATGGTGCCGTTATCAAACTAATTTCTAACCATGAAAATCCTTATTACCGGCGGTGCCGGCTTCATCGGTTCCCACATTGCTGAGCACTATCAGGGTGTGGCTGAAGAAATTCGCGTGCTGGACAATCTGCGTACCGGCTACAAGAAGAATCTGGATGGCCTGAACGTTACTTTCATCGAGGGCTCCATCACAGATCGTGAGCTTGTGGCCAAGGCTGTAGAAGGCGTGGATTACATTTTCCACATGGCCGCTCTGGTGTCCGTGCCGGAATCCATGAGCAAGATCCGCGAGTGCATTGACCTGAACGTAAATGGTTTGCTTGTAGTTCTTGAAGAGGCTAGCAAGGCCGGTTGCAAGAAGGTGGTTCTTGCTTCTTCTGCTGCTATCTATGGTGACAATCCCATCGTCCCCAAGGTGGAGACGATGTATCCTGAGCCCAAGAGCCCCTATGGTATCACCAAGCTTGACGGCGAGTATTACATGGACATGTTCCGCACGACCGGCCAGATTAACACCGGCTGCTGCCGATTCTTCAATGTGTTTGGTCCCCGCCAGGATCCCAAGGGGGCATATGCCGCCGCCGTGCCGATTTTCATGGAGAAGGCCATCAAGGGCGAGGATATCACTGTGTACGGTGATGGCGAACAGACCCGTGACTTCATCTACGTGAAGGATATCGTGGGCGCTCTGGCCTATGTGGCTGAGCATCCTGAGGTGACCGGCGTGAACAACGTGGGTTACGGTGGCCAGATTACCATCAATGACCTTGCTGAGATTATCATCAAGGCTGCTGGCTCCTCCTCCAAGGTGGTGCATCTTCCTGAGCGTCCCGGTGATGTGAAGCACAGCCGCTCCTGCGCTGATAAGCTGCGCAATGCCGGTTGGGAGCCCAAGTTCACGCTTGAGGAAGGCCTCAAGACCACTCTCGAGTACTTCAAGAGCGTAACTAAGTAATCTCTATATTTTGGAGCACCGCAGAGCATGCTTCGGCTGTTCTGCGGTGCTTTTTGGTGGCTTGTCATGTGTGATGATTTTACTCCGCGACTGAGTGTTAAAGAGCTAGGGGGGATTGCGTCCGAGCGCCTGAAGGCCTTGCAGGCTGATGGCGAGGAGCTCCGCCCCGTCATTAATACCTCTCGTAAGCTCGCCACGAACTTTTGGGGGAGTGCTTGGATGCGCCACCTCGCGCGCTGTGAGGCGGGCGGTCTTTGTCTTTCTCCCGGGCGCTCGTTGCTGCGCCATGGTTGTGTACTTGATCTACGCATAGCTCCGGGGCTGATATCTGCTAAGGTTAGTGCAGAGGAAGTGTATGAAGTTTCGCTTCGTATTCGCCCGCTAGAGGATGAAAAGCTGGAGGCTTTGCGTGAGGCCTGTTGTGGAAAAATTGATTCTTTAGTCTCCCTGCTGGAGGGCAAAGTGGATGCTGCCGTGCTGGACGTGCTCTGTGCAGAGGAGGGTGGTTTGTTGCCTGAACCCTCGGATTGGCTCATGTCCTGCAGCTGCCCGGATTGGGCGGAGCCCTGTGCTCATGCGGCAGCGGCTGTGTATGCTGCCGGCACTTTGATAGATTCTGACCCGATGCTGCTGTTTACTCTGCGTTCCCTTTCTCCGGATAGCCTTTACTCTCTGTGTGCTCCGTCCGTTTCAGAAGCTCAGTTTGATGCTGAATCTCTCAGCTCCGCCTTTGGTATAGATATAGACCTTGATTTTTAATTACAACTTTTCATTATTTTGAAGTTATCAGATTCTTTTCCTTATCCCATATTCCCACAATTTTCTTTACAAATCAGTTTTGTACGTTAAAATATAAATTAGAGATGAATATCAGGTCTGTTCTATCGTTAGTTTGTGTAAGTGTGTTGAGCTTGCTGTCTGCTGAGGCTCGGCAGACCGGGGCCTCGTACAGAAGCTTAGCTACACCGCCACCGAATTTTACAGCGAGTGTTCCTGCCAGAGCAGATGCTTTTCCCTCACTTGGGCGCATCCCGGCGGATGTGGAGGCTGTCGCATCCACTAATTCTCAAGCCGAGAAACTGGCTCCTCTTTTAAACCGTTCTCTCGTCTCTCTTATGTCTCCTGCCTCGGATTCTGAGGAATCCGCCTCCGGACCTTTTAATACCCCGGAGGTAGCCGGTATTGTGGAGAGCTTTGCGATTGGTTTGGGGAAAGGAAGTGCACAAGCCTATTCTGCCTACCTGCCTTTTTATTCGTATATTGTCTCCCGGCGAGATGGCGCATCAATGGCTCAGAGCTGGGCGGAGGACGCCTCCTCTGAGGCAGCCGCTGTTATCAATAGTTTTCAATTCGTGGCGCATCAGGCAGATGCTAATAATGCTTTGCCCGCGTTGAGGCGCACTACCTTGCCGCCTGTTTATGCTGTGGTTACGGTGAAGTCCTCCAGCAGCCGTAAATTGTCCGGTATTATGACATCTTGTGTAGAAGCCGTTGCTCATTCTTCTGCCGAGGCTGTCACTATCAACGGTTTTAGGGGCTGGAAGTACAGTATCGCCTCCTTGCTTCCTGAACCGGAGGCAAAAGATACCCTCGGTAAGATTATCAAAAATACGCTCTCAAGCAGATACATCTACCAGCTTTACAAGGTAGTTGGCACTTCTCTGGTGATGGTCATCTGCGAGAAGCCCGAGGAAATTCGTCTGCCATCCGGAACGTCTGCCTCTGTACTTGGCGGCAACAAGCTGGCATTCGGTGATTATACTTTGCGCCAGACTCCTCTTTGCATAGCTTATGCCTCCCCGGAGATGACGGCGACTCTCTCTGCATACTGCAACCGAAACACGAATCTTCTCTCTACTTACGTGGCCACGGTTTTACGTAAGATGGCAGCAGGAAATGCAGAACAATCTTCTTTATACAGTTCGGCTGTTCGTGCTGTGCAGGTTCTTGCCAGAAATATCTGCTCATACTTCCCTGAGAAGACGGATAAGCCGTTAACGCTGTGCGTGTGGCAGACTATCAGCGGAGCTACGCACGCTCGCATGAATGTGGACGCTTGCGGGGCTTCATATGAGGAAGCTAATCTTTCTCTGGCGGCGATGGGCAGGGGTAAGAATACTCTTTTTTATACAGAAACCACCCCGTACAAGGCTCCCCATTCCGTATCTTGGCCGGATATTTTGGCACACTGCGTAGCCTTGTATTCCGGCATAGAGGCTACCACGACGGAGGATGCCTCCAGTGCGAACTTTGCTGCACGCTTCCGTTTGTCCATGAATGCCCTCAAACGCGTCTCCGCGGCCATGGGTAATGGCTCTGCCTTTGTTGTTTATAATGTGGGAGGTTTTCCTCACCTCTCGTATGTGAACAGTTTCTCTAACAGAAATGCGCTGAGTGCTGCCGGTGAGAACTTTGCAGCTACCGTTGGACCGCTTTTTGGGCAGGGTAGAACGTACATCAAGAGCCGTTCCAGAGTCAGCCGTGGCAGCAGGGCAACAAGTGTTACCATCAGCTCTCCTGAGGGCATGAACCAGATTAAGCCCAACATCCTGTTGACGCAGGACCGCGTAGCCGTGGGAACGATTCCGGCATTGAACAATCTTGTGCTGCGGACTGCTACCGGAACTTCTCGTTTTGCCGGTGCTGTGTATACTATTCGCCCGCGGGCGCTTGTCCCTCTGGCCGGTTCTCTTGCCTCAGCTGCAGATCCTTCTGCCGGGATGGCGGTAGGTCTAGCCGCCGCTTTTGCCGGTGCCATTGGCGATATTGAGGCCACTGATACCATTCGTGAGGGCGTGCGTGATTTCCACCTCGTTATAAGGCCCGGTTCCGGTGAACCGATTTCGATGCCGACATTCACGCCCTCTGAGGATGATAGCGATTCTTCTGCTGAAACTCCCTCTGAGGACGATGCCGAAACTCCGTCCGATGTGGATGCTAATGGTGTACCGGAAGATGATGAGGATTCCTCCGCTGAGGTAGAAGATGATGATCCGTCTACCCCCGAGGAGATTGATGACTTGGATGAAGAGGCCGCTGATGAGATGTTCTCTGAAGATGAGTGGGCCACCGATGAGTGGAGCTGATGCTCAGCCTTCCCAAGCAATAGGTTAAAAAGTCGAACGGCGCACATCAGTGCGCCGTTTGGTTTAATTCCACGATGTCATTTCCCTGAACCTCTCCATTCGCGAGGCCAGCTCGGAGCGGGTTAGGGAGAAGAGTGATACCGTGCCGAACTTCTCGCACACGGCAGCAGCCACCACCGTGGCCATGGCCACACCGCGCTTCATGTCCTCCCATGCCGGTTGCCCTCCGTTCAAGCAATGCGTCAGATAACCGGCCAGCGCTCCCATGAATGAATCTCCGGCTCCCGTCGGATCCGTCGCGTTCACTAGCGGCCAAGCCGGACAGCGGAAAAGCTGTATTTCGCCGGATGCTGTGCGATGGAACAATGTGGAGCCAGCGCTGCCGTGCTTTACTATCACATAACGCGGCCCTGCTTCCAGTAGTTTGTAGCCCGCCTCCAAGCTATCATTCGTGCCTGCATATTCCCGGGCTTCCTCATCATTCATGAGCGCTAAATCTACCTTGCTGAGCAGTTTGTGAGTATACTCCCTTTCTCGGATAATCCAGCTCTTCATGAAATCAGCCATGCGGAACGTGGCATTCGGGCATTGCTCCAGCATGCGGTATTGAAGTGGGGGCGTTACGTTGGTGGCTACGGCTAGTGTGCACTGCTGCAGCTCGGGGCTAAGCTCCATGCGCCAGTGCTCCTGAACACCCTCCGTGGTGCTGACTGTGGTACGGTTGTTCATGTCGTCCTCATATTGGCCGGTCCATGCAAAGGTTTCTCCCTCTTCCTGGGCCACGTGCTCCATGCTGACGCCACGCGCCTCCATGGCAAGGCGGTATTTTTCATCAAAATCCGTTCCCACCACGCCCACGAGCGCCATATCTGTCGTTACCAACCTCGCAGCCAACGCTGCATAGATGCCACTGCCGCCCAGCACCGAATTTGCGCGCCCGGCCGGAGTTATCAGAGTATCAATGGCGATGGTGCCGTATATTAATGCTTTGTCGCTCATGAGGGAATATGATTTTCTTGTATGGAAAGTGCTTTTTTGAGGGATTCCAACGTGACAACGGGAACATCGTAGCGTTGGGCGTCTTTCGCCTTATTGCTGATTTTTTGCTTGTGATTTTCACCAATCACTAGGTAGTCAGCCTGGCTGACAGTGTTGGCATAGGTGCCACCTGCTGCAATAATCAGTTCTTCGTAATCACTGCGCTTTTTGTCCAACTTGCCGGTAATGATGATGCGCTTGCCGGGGATGCTCATGGGGATATCCAGTCCCACGGCTTCGCCATTTTCATTCAGCATACCTTCGTAAATGAACTCTTCTTCTTCTTCTCTTACTTTCTTTCCGGAAACTCGCTTTTTATCCGCCGCTGCTGTAGTGCGGCTCTTTTCCGTCTTTACTTTCTTTTCTTTGTTTGCCTTCTCTTCTTTCCTTTTGCCGCTGATGATGTCAATGTACGTTTGCCAGTGCCCGGCACCAAAATTGTCAATGCGCTTAAAGGTGCCCGTCAATCGGTTGAAAAGGCGCCCCAGCATGTAGATGCGGTTGGCTTTGTTCTCCGGGTGAAGGTAACTTTCTATCGGTTCGGGATTCTTACGCGGGTGCTTGCTGTCAGCCAAGACAACATCCGGCCATTCAGGCAGCTGCGTGAATGCATCCATGAACTCTTCCAAGTCAAAGGTAAATCCGCGACCAGATGCCAAAAGCACCTGAGCAAAGTCTCCTAACTGCCAGTCCTTCGGCGACTTACTAGTTGAGAAGGGGGCGTGGAACTCCGCTATATGCTTTACGACCGTGCCGGTTCGGGCATAGAGACGGCTGCCACAGCTCGCGCAGGTGATTCTCGCCAAACCGTAGATGTCGCGAGGTACTTCGTATGCAAAGCCACAGTTCTTGCATGATGGATGAAGCATCGCTATCGACTCTTGTTCAGAATCGCTTGAAGAATCAGCGTTCAGTCCTGATTTGATTGTTGTGCTGCCCATGTGAATAGAGATAGTTCGGAGTTGTTGAGGGATTTTTTAGAGGGCTTAGTCGAGACTTTTTGAACCTCAACATGGCTCTGTATATTGTTTGTTTTTTCGTCAGGTTCGTTAACTGCAGTATCTTGTTTCTGTGCTTCTGTCTGTGAGGGCGTGAGCTCCTTACCCTCATTATCGGGCAGGGCTGACTCAGTGTTTTCTGTATGTTCCGTTTCTTCCTCAGCATTGGCTGAAGTCACCTGCATCATAGCTCGCAGCTGCTCCTCATTGATGATGGGAATACCAAGTTTTTCCGCGTCCTTGCGCTTTTTACCACCACCTTCGCCGGCCACCAAGAAATGGGTGTTTTTGGTGACGCTACTTGCTATTTTGCCACCAGCGGCCTCAATTTCTTTTGCGATAACTGGGCGAGGGGCACTCAGAGCTCCAGTGAGAACGAATGTGAGGTTTGCTATACCTTCGTTACCTGTATTTTTTGCGGTCTCAGTGGCAGGATTGATACCCAATGCGTTCAGCGTATCTATCGTTGTTTTGCCTGCTGACGACTTCAGATAGTTCACAAAGTTCTGAGTGGCAACTGCTCCGGTGGGTATAGTTAATCGTAGTGTGGGAGCGTTTAATTTTTTTGCCTTTTCGTATTTCGAGAGCTTATTTTGCTCTTGTGTTTCTTCGTTTTCATTGCAGAAGATTGTAAGACAGAATGCTTCCGGCTGTTCTGTAGAGCCTATTGCTTTGTATTGAATATCTATATTATTTTGCTCGCAATAAGCAATAATAGCCAAATAGCTCTCCTGTTCTTTAATCTTAAACTGCTCAGAAATGTGCGCTTCCGCATCTTCCAATTCTCGATGAAGTTCTGGTTGTTGACGTTTCAGCTGGTTCCATATGAGCTTACGGATGGAAGAAAATTGCCTATTCGTTGCCTGTAATGAATCGCTGGTAGCAAGCTGGGCCTTACGTTGCTGTCGAATAGCAAGGCGTTTGTTGTTCAAATTCTGATAAATCGATGATACACTAACGAGTGTTTTGCCCCCAAGGAAATTACAGATGCTGTCTATGTCTGTAATGTCTATAATATTTTCGTTGGTTTGATATGAGCTTCTTAATGCATCAGTATCTAATCGACTGTAGGTCGATATCGTTTCTGCCGCTTGTTTAAGCCATGCATGCTCTTCACTCTTTGTGATTTCTAAACGATGATGAGACAACTTTTCTATAAGCTTCGAAACTTCTGCGTAGGCGGAAGTTTTGAATATATTCTCTATCTCTTTTTGATTGAATGTTACAGAATCATCTAGAGGTGCTGTTGTCGGTTCTAATGAACTTAGAAAACGAGCAGTCCTGCTAATCCAAATAAAATCTTCCCTATCTTTTTTGGGGATTGGGTTTTTGGCGGTTCCTTGGTCCCAATTTTTTAGAGTATCGGTGAATAATTCAATTAGGCCGCACTTTTGCCCCTTCCAAGAATCAGATACGACAGATATAATACTGTCTAACTCGTTTTTGGTGACGGTTTGTTTCTGTTGTATTGAGCGCTTTAATTTAAGTAGATGCTGTTTATTGCAATTATCTACAATGTATTTTGTTGCTTTTATAGTCCATCCGCATTCTGTTGATTCTTGTGTAATTTTGTTAGTCGCAATAGAATGAATGAGCTCCAGAATGGTTATATTCTCATATTTTTCTAAGTATTTGATTAAGTCAGCAAAATCTTCTGAATTTAGCTCTGTTTTTTCTTTGATATTTAGGCCATCTTCCTGTTTTATTGAGGCCAATGCTAATGCTGCATCTCTTACCCATAAACCCTCTGTATTTGTTTTCTTTTTATCTTTATTTTGTGTGCTATCATTCTCTTCAATAGATTGTTCGCTCTCGCTATCTTCTGATACCTGAGCGTTTATGCTCTTTTTATGATAATATGCACATGCATCCAACAGAGTCGGAGAGTAATCTAAATTAGCATTGTCTAAAATAGACAATATATCTATAATCAATTCATTTTTAGGAGATTTTTTTAACTTGGTAAACTGTTTGGTTTCCTTTTTGAGAGGAAGATTACACTGCTTGACAAGAAAACGTGCTAACTTTCTCACCCATTTTGTTAATTCTACAGATGATAAGACTTCATTTTTCGCCCACTTGCAGTTACTGATAAAATCTTCGTTGGCCTGAGAATAATTTTCAATGAGTTTCTTGTGAATCTCGTTTTCCGTTTCTACAATTTTCTTCTCTTCATCGGTGAGGACGACATTTGACGGAACGGTGTCGTGCAAAGCACTTGGATTCAGGAAATCGTATTTCTCTATTAAAGTATTGAGAGCTACAGTATTGGGCAGAAGCTGGGACGAGGTCATCTCCCTGAAATCTTTATACAGGGATGCGAAGTTTTTTGCGGTATTTGTACCAATACCGGGAATCCCGAAGGCTGTGAGCCAGCGGTCGAGAGGGAGGGTGCGGGCGCGATTGAGGGCTTCGATGGCCTTGGCAGCGTTTTTCTCACCGAAGCGGCGGGGTTCGTCATCGGTGCCGAGGTTGAGGGCGCCGAGTTTTTCGACAGAGAGGTAGAAGAGATCCAGCGGGGTGGAGATGTAGCCGTTGCGCACGAGGGCCTCCGCTACGGTGCCGCCGAGGCTTTCCACGTCCAGCGCTTCACGCTTGCAGAAGTAAGTGGTGCGCATGGCGGCTTGCGCAGTGCAGGTGAAGTTCGTGCAGCGCCAAGCTACTTGTCCTTCTTCCTGCGAGATGGGTTCACCGCAGCAGGGGCAGACGCCCCCCACGGCATCGTAAAGGCTGTAGGGCTGAGAATCTGCGGGACGCTTGGATTTGTTCACCTGAACGACGGCGGGTATGATTTCACCGGATTTTTCCACGAGCACCGTATCCCCAATGCGAATGTCCTTGCGGGCGATTTCGTCCTGATTGTGCAGGGTAGCGCGTGATACAGTGGTGCCGGAGAGGGGGACGGGCTCCAGCTCTGCCACGGGGGTGAGCACGCCGGTGCGGCCTACCTGAATGGTGATGGCGCGCAGGATGGTTTCCTTTTGTTCCGGAAGGTATTTGAACGCGGCAGCCCAGCGCGGGGCTCGAGCCGTGGAGCCTAGTGAATCTCGCAGGGCGAAGTTTGAGAGCTTGATGACAGCGCCATCCGTACCATACCCGAGGTTGTGGCGCAGGGTGTTGATGTCCTGCACGGCTTTGCGCACGGCGTCAAGGCCTTCAGCGCGAATGATGGGGGAATTGCAGGGGATTCCCATACGCTGGAGCAGGGCCTCAAAATCATCCGCGGAGTGCATGGGCTCGCCCTCGTATTCTCCTATGCCGTGAGCAAGGAAGGCCAGCGGGCGGGCTGCTACTTCCTCCACGTCCAGCAGCTTGATAGTGCCGGCGGTGGCATTGCGCGGGTTGGCCAAGGCGGGTAAGCCTTCGGCATCTCGCTGCTCGTTCAGGCGGTTGAAGTCTGCAAAGGGCATGTAGACTTCACCGCGCACCTCCAGCACGCTGGGAGCGCCCTCCGGAAGCTGGCGAGGAATGCTCTTGATGGTGAGGATGTTAGCCGTGATGTCATCGCCTGTAGTTCCATCGCCTCGTGTGGCGGCGTAGGCCAAGCGCCCGTTGCGGTACATGAGGGTGACGGCGCAGCCATCGATTTTCGGCTCAATGACGACATGGGGTGCCTCTTGCCCCAAGCTGCGGCAGAGGCGGTTGTAGAAATCAATGAGCTCGGCATCCGTATCTCCTTGGCCGGGTTTGTGTTCGAAGATATCATCAATACTCTGCATGGGGCGCGGGTGCGTTACCTTGCGGAAGCCTTCCGTCAGGTCGTTGCCCACGCGCTGGGTGGGGGATGCGGGTGTAATGAACTCAGGGTGAGCGGCCTCCAGCGCTTCTAGCTCGCGGTACAGCGCATCATACTGGGCATCTGTAATCTCTGGGGTGGCCTGAGCGTAGTAGAGCTCGTTGTTGTGATTAATGATGGAGCAGAGCTCGTTATAGCGCGTTTCAGCTGAGTCCATAAGCCTTGAGTATGGTATCGGGATTATTGGCGGCGGGAAGGTCAAATTGCTGTAAGCGATTGCCTGTGAGCTCCTGTAGCAGAGCGATGGCTTGCTCCCAGCCGCGGGAAAGATGCTCGGGGTAGTGAGCATCAGAGTTGATGACGATGGGTATGCGGCGCTCCAGCAGCTGCCGGAGCAGGGGGATGGAGGGGTACTGCTCCGCACAGTGTTTATGCCAACCTGCGGTGTTGATTTCCACAGCCATGCGGCTCTCCAGCAGCGCATCCAACGCCGGGGTGTAATATGCCTGCAAGTCACCCTGCGGCACTCGGCCCCAGATTTTCACGAGGTCCATGTGGCCTACGATATCGAAAAGCCCGCTGCGGATGAGGCCGGTCATGGATTCCCAGTACAGGCGCCAGTCCTCTTCCACACTGCCGGTGAGGCATTTGTTCGCATACAGCGCATCATCCACGGAGCCGTTGCCGGGCAGATAATGGATGGAGCCGATAAGGTAATCCCATTTGTGGATTCTGCGCAGCTCACGAATCCATGGCTCAATGCCGGGGAGCCAGTCGCATTCCAAGCCGGAGAGGATGCTGAGGGTGGTGCTATGAGCCTCAGTCTGGGCTTGTTGAATCCAGCTGAGGTATTCCGGGAGCTCGGCGTAGAGCATGCGCCAGTCATCATATGGCTCCTGCTCCGGGGCCATGGGGGCATGATCTGCGATGCCGTAGGTGGTGAGGCCGAGCTCGAGTGCTTGCTTTACAAAGGCTTGGGGAGTACCTCCTGCGTGGTGGCAGAGAGGTGTGTGGGTGTGATAATCCGTGCGTTGCATGGGTGTCATCTATTCAGCAGGAGGATATACTGATCCATCAGCGTGGGCAGGTCAGGATCATCGTAGCAGTTGATATGTAACAAACGGGCGGCCTCTTCGGATAATTCTTTGCGGAGGACGGCGAGGCGCTCATTTGCCGTGCAAAATTGCTGCTCTTCGCCGGAAGGCGGTTCAGCCGGGAGAGCTGCAAGGCTGGCGGAAAGTTGTTTCTGCGTGGCAATAGCTCGCCTCAGAATGGTGGTTGCTGCACGGGCTGTAGCTGAATCCGTCGTTTTTCTGAGCTCATACAGAACATCTCCCAAGATGCTGCACATGCTGCTGATGAGGCGGGAGTGCTCTTGTGCCGGAACGGGAATAGGGGCGGGCGGTTCATTATATGGAGCATCTGAGCTTAGGGTCGCCAGTGCGGATAAGAGCGCTTCGGATCCATAAGCCTGTTCTGTGATCAGCCGGGTAACGGTGGGGAGGTAACGCTGGGCAATGTGGGTTATCGTCATCATTGCCTGCATAATGCGGCGGTTCGTGGCAGCATCCGTGGGGGCATCTTCCAAGCGGATGAGCAGTTGGCGCACCTGCGTTTGCAGGGCTAGTACCTGAGGAGCTGCGGCATCCGCCGTTTCCCTGTCCGTGATGCGTTTGAGAAGCGTTTCAATGCCTTCCGTAGTCTCTATCAGTTGTTTACATATGTCATCCGTAGGGCTGGCCGTAGCGCCGGCTTGTACGGTATCTGCGGCCTCTGCCATTCCGGGCAGAGGAAGAGCCAGCAGAATAACCGATATTAGCCCCCTGATTTTCATATGTAACCGCGTGATATTCTAGTCTTGGAGGGCGGCTTTGTCAAGGCCGGACTGTATCAGCCGCGCATATCATTTCCAGTGCTTTGCCTGCCATCATGAAGCCGAATGTGCCGGTCACATGGGTGGCAGAGCCAAATCCGGAGGCGCAGCTGATGCCGCCTTTCTGCCCCGCATCCCGCTCCGTGCTGACGCTGCCGTCACACTTGGGGAACTTGGGCTTTTCCGGCGAGTAAACGCAGGGTATGCCTACTTCCGGGCAGCGGTCGTAGAGCGGGAAGTTGTGGTCCTTCCTGAGATTTTTCCGCAACTGAGAGAGCATGTTGTCGCCATGGGTGCGGGCCAAATCCGCCATGGTGATGAGTGAGGCATCCGTGCGTCCACCGGCACCACCGCAGGTGACGATAGGCACGTTCCGCCTGTGGCACTCCGCGATAAGGTGTGTTTTGGGGCGCATGGAATCAATGGCATCAATAACGACATCCGGCTGAGTGTCAAAAAGCCGTTCCGGTGCTGAAACGGTGTAGAACGAGATGAGCTGCTCCACTTGTACCGCAGGATTAATGAGGCGGAGGCGCTCAGCCATGACTTCCACTTTCATCTGGCCGTATGTGCCTTGCAGGGCGTGAATCTGGCGGTTCGTGTTCGTGATGCAGAGGTCATCCATATCCTGCAGGATGATGGTGCCCACCCCGCTGCGTGCGAGCGCCTCTGCGGCCCAGGAACCCACTCCTCCGATGCCTACCACTGCCACCCTGGCTGCCACCAGTCGCTCAGCTCCTTTCTGTCCGTACAGGCGGGCAATGCCGCCGAAGCGTTCTTCATCTATCATAAACTCTGTTAATCGATTGTATGCAAATAGCTTTTCCTGTGGCATTATCAATTTCCACTATGGCTCCGCTGACAACTGCTGGCCAGCCACCCACGGGAAGCTTGCAAGGCATGCAGTTAATGCAGGCAGCGAGCACGGCTTTCGTGTCGCGCCCAATGACGCCATCCCTTGAGCCGCACATGCCCACATCCGTCATCGCGGCCGTTCCTCCCGGCAGAATGCGAGCATCTGCCGTCTGCACATGGGTGTGTGTGCCCAGTACCGCGCTTGCCACGCCGTCCAGCCTATGGGCCATGGCGATTTTCTCGCTTGTGGTTTCAGCGTGCATGTCCACTAATATGGCACAGGCTCCTTCCTCGCGGAGTCTTTGGGCCTCGTCCATACCGGTCGTGAATGGATTTTCCGGACCGGGGGACATGAACGTACGCCCACGGAGACAAAGGACACCCACTTTACCCTCCGGCGTATCTACCAGAATACTGCCTTTACCGGGAGTGCCGAGCTGGAGATTGTGAGGGCGCAGGACGCGGGGCTCGCTGTCTATCCAGTTCACGAGGTCTTGCTGGTCCCATGCATGGTCACCGAGTGTGATGACATCCACACCATTGGTAAAGAATTCTTCGCAGAGACGAGGTGTGATGCCTCTTCCCGCCGCAGCGTTTTCTCCGTTCACCACGATGAGGGCAGGGGTAAACTCCGCTCTCAATTCGTGCACAGCTCTATAGAGGGCGAGCCTGCCGGGCTCCCCTACGACATCTCCCAGAAAAATCAGCCTCATATGTTCACTTTAGGTCCACAGGGAACAACGGTTACGGGAATCTTGGCGGCCCGTACCAGTTTTTCTGCCGTGTTACCCAACAGGATGGAGGAGAGGATGGAGTGATGACGATTGCCTATGACCAGAATGTCAATATTGTGGCGAGCGCAGAAGTTATGCACGCACTCCACGATATCGTCTGCCTCTTCAGCTTTGCCATAGATGGGAATGTCCCAGTCTCGGCTGATCTGCTCCGCCAACAGATGCGCTCGCTTGTCAGCCATCTCGAGAACAGTGGTGGTCTTGTCCGCACAATCCATGGGAGAAATGGCAGTGAAGCCCCCCAGCATGTCCTCAGCGGCCATGCATCCGGCGGCATCCATCATGCACGGTTCCACTGCATGCAGCAGGTACATCTTTCCTCCGCACTTCTTTACCATATCCGCCGTGAAATCGAGAACAGGGCGGCCTTCTTCCGAAAAATCAGTAGCTGCGAGTATCCTTACCATAACCATATCTTATCAGTATTTCAGCATTAAGCCAAGAAGAAAATGCAGCAAAAATGCGGCCTGCCGTGCCTGATGTTATAATTGGGCGTGTTTTCTTGCGGCAAAGGCATGATTTAGGCTTGAAAAGGGGGGGCTATGTTGGTAGGATATGCGGGCAATGCTATTTGAGAGACAACCACTGACTCCGCAGGGGCGAAAGGAAGTGCTGATGCGCCTTTTCGGTGCAGCGGCCAGCCGTGGTGGAGAGTGGTCTGCAGCGCAGCATGTGCCGGTGGCCGTTCTTGAGGCCCACGGTGATTTGGCCTCTCATGTGCGTTTCATGCTGGATGCCGCGCGTAACAATCGCACGCTATCCAAGGAGCAGCAGAAGCTGCTGCACAAGGCTGAGCGTATACTTGATTCTCTGCCTGAATGTATTCTGGAAACGCTTCCTGCCGGGCCAGAGGATAATTGGCTGCAGCTTTACCGCAAACTTGTGCAGATGCATGGGTACTTGGAGGATGCTCTTCCGGATTTGGACGCAGAGGAATATACATCCATCGTTCAGAAGATGGTGGCTCTGGCTGAGACGGTGGCAGCAAGTGCCGCGGTGGAGGTGAGTGCTGCCTCCATGTTTGCGCTGATGCTGGTGCAGATGCACCTGAATAAGTATGAGCCGGTTAAGCAGAGCCGCCCGAGGCGCAAAAAGAAAGCTGCCGGCTCCTCTCGTAAAAAAGCCGCTCCTCGCAAGAGCGTGGAGAAAAGCTGAGTTTGTTGTTTGTCTCAGGTGGCTGAGACGTGCTCATGTTAACGCCTGCGGACGCTGCGAGTGCTACCCGGTCGCAGGAAGCTGAGGGCAATGGCAGCTGTGAGCCATGTTACCAGCGCGGCACTTACATGGAACCACTCGCCGCTGAGCATCATCTTATAGGCACACCAGATAATGCCGGCAAAGGCGGCAAGCATGATGAGCTTGCGGAGCGGTGAGTACAGGAAAGGCAGCAGACGCACGGTGAAGAGTGCCGCAAGTACCATAATGCCCAAGCTGATGGGGCCATCTGCCGGGTTGCGGTACATGAGGCTGAGCCCCGGGGCTCCGGGTTCCGTGTGTTTCGTGATGCGCTCTTCGGCACAAAGTTGAGAGATGGTAGCGGCCATGAGTTCGCTGCGGCCTTCTGCTTGCTGAGATTCTGTGGGTTGTGTCAGCATCAGAATCTGCGGGGAGGGAGTTCCTTCCGCGGTGGGGGTGCCATCAATGACATCGCTGACCTTCAGCGTGGTGGTATTGACTTGGTTCAGGCGAGTGCGTCCATGCTCGTCCAGCGGCAGGGTGATATTGCCCAGCTTGATATCACGGCCGATGCGGATGTGAATGTCTGCCGCGGTGTACCCTTTAATCATGAGCGCCATGCGCAAGGGCAGCGTCGGAATGATTTCGCCGTTCCAGCGTACCAGTAGGGGGTAGGAGCGGGTTCCGGCGGTTGAGCCTCTCTGGGTGAGTCTTTCGTCATCCAGCCAGTCCGGTGCCCAAGCTAACTTCAGGGATTCCTGAGCCTGCATCAGGTGGTTTTCTACCGCCTTGTTGGCTGAGGGGAGGCCGGTGGTGTCTCCTTCCACGCAATCTGAAGGTATCGTGAAACGGCGAAGCACTGTGGGAGTGAAATCTGCCTCAGCCGCCGTTCTGCCACGCAGGCCGAGAGCCGCGTTCTCAAAGGCTTCCAAGCGCATGCAGACCATTTGCCGAGCAATGGCGGAATCCTCACCTTCCCAGATGAAAGGGGCGCTGTAGGCAAGGTGGCGTACGCCTCTGCCGGAAAGTTTGTTCAGGAGGACGGCTGTATCCTGTGCGCCCAGTGGCAGAGCCGCAAAGCAGCTACGGGCGGCCTCGGCATTCAGCTCCATCACGCCAACGGCGGGGCACTCCATGTGGCGAGTTTCGGTAATGACATCCGGCTCCGGCGGTGCGGTCTCGCCTTCGTGGAGGAGGTGGAGGGTGCGATCTGTCGGGACAGAGCCGAGGAAGTGGGCTGCATTCAGGTACAGGCGGTTGTCAAGCCACTCCAGACGGTTACCAATGCTCATGGTTACCGCCACGATGATGACCAGCCAGAAAAAGCTGTTCCATTTACTCAGATAACGTCTTGCAGCCATTGGGCGACTTCTCTGAGGGGTGAATTGAGTTGTACGCGGTCGGTCACCAGACGCAACCTTCTCAGCCCTATGGGGATGAGGCTGAGGTACCATTCCTTATGCTGATTGTAGCCGATGTTGGCAAAGGCGCCGAGGGCTTGCATGAGCCGCTGCATGGCACAGGCAAGGAAGATGTCTTCGTGTAGTGCGGCCCCATTCATCTCTGCATACAGCGAGAGCAGTTCTTCGCATTCCTGCTCGGTGAAGTTCATGTACGGGTCATACACGAGGGAGGCGATGTCATACTCCGCTCTGCCGTAGCGCATGCCCTGAAAATCAATGAGCCATGCCTTGCCCTCGCTGAGCATGATGTTCTGGCTCTGGCAGTCACGATGAACCGGTACGCGCGGCAGTGCCGCCAGTTCTTCCGCCATGCGGTGCAGCGCAGGGTGCGCCGCAAAGGATGCCGCATCCTTGCCCAAATGCCTGCCCACGAGGTGCTCGGCAAAGTATTCCTGCTCCCAGCGGTACATGGCAGCCTCGAAAGCCGGCTGAAGTTCCCATGTGGGCTTCAGGCTGTGCAGCGGGATAAGGGCACGGAAGGCTTTGGCGTACGCGGCCTTACGGATGGGCCAGGGGGCATCTTTAAGGCTGAGAAGGTCGGTACCGCCTAAATCTTGCACCAAGCAGGCTCCACGTCCTTCTCCGTAATCAGCTTTGCTCAGTATGGCCGGTACATTCATGCCAGCTGCAGCAAGCCCTTGGGCTGCCGGTACAAAGGAGGCGTTGTCCGCTCTGTCCGCCGTCCAGTAAATGCCGAGAATGCCCGCGGTTTCCGGCTGGGTGGAGCGCATGATGCTGCGCCCTGATGCTCCCGCGGCAATAAGTTGCATGGAATCAGCTCCGACCGGGAGGCGGAGCCGCTCCTGCATGAGTGTTGCAATAGCCTGAGCGGGAGAGAACATAGCAGATGGTATTATTCAACTCGGAAGAAACTCAGCTCGCTTTCCGGTTGCTGTTTGTGGGGGGTAGGCTTAGAAGATGCTCTGGGGATGACGACTTTAATGGCATCCTCGTCTTCAAAATCTTCCTCATGTGCTGCGTTGATGACATGGGCTTTGGCCTCCTGAATGGAAGGCGTACGCTGCGGTGCCGGTGCCGGCTGAGCCTTGAAGTAAGCGCCTTGGGGCAAAGGTGCAGGTTTTTTAATGGGGGTGCTGTTAGCTGCCACAGGCTTTGCCTCCTGCTGTGTAACCAGCTGCTGCATAATCTGCTGCTGTGTAAGGGTGTATAGAATGCGCGTGAGGATGTACACCGCCGCGCTGACTGCCAGCGGCCAAGCGGCCTGCGCTAACTCACTGAAGAAGTCATGCGTATCCATGCCTTTTTCTGCACTCATGAGTACAGAAGCTGTGCACACAATACCACAGAACGCAAAAAATGCGGATACGAGATAACCTGCTATGAGCGCCAAAAGCATGTGAAGCATTTTACCAAATGGGCGCTGCCTGTCAAATTCTAATTGCGTGCACAGTTCGTTATTGACGCGCAAAACGCCCCCGCAGCTCATCAGCCATGGGGGCGCTTACCACACATGCAATTGTTTTGCATGAATCTAATTACTTCTGTCTACTGCGGCGCATTGCCAGAGCTGCCAGTGCCAGTAAGCTCAGTGTTGCTATAGTGGGCTCCCGTCTTCGAGTCTCGCTTCGCTCGCTTGCTTGGGGCTTCGCGTCTGCGCTTGCTACGCCCTCACAAGACGCCGAGGCTGGACGCCTACTTAGCGAGGGGTTATTTGCGTCTACGGCGCATAGCCAGAGCTGCCAGTGCCAGCAGGCTCAGCGTGGCCGTAGTGGGCTCGGGAACGACATTGTTAACCCCTTGCAGGTAAACCACGTTGGCGGTGCTGTCGTAGTGCAGCGTGGTGTTTTCATTAATACCGGTACCGGTGAAGAAGTCACTTGCCAACAGCGTGGTGGAGCTGTCTACTTCTTCCCCATCCATGAGGAACTTCACGATGTCGACATTGGAGAAGAGCTGCACCAGACCCTCCTCGCTGTATTCTGTACCAAGGGTGAACACAAGATTGATTTTCTCGCCATCGCTCGTAGCGTTGAACGTTAGGATAGAGCCCTCGGTCATGTTGATGCCGGTGCCATCTGTCACCAGCGTAGAACCGGCAGCGAAGGTCAAATCACCATTGATAACATTGAGGCTGGATAAACGATAGGCCGCTACCATCGAATCGATTGCTGATGTTGTAACAGCTATATCGCCAATAGCTAAGGTCGCACCGGCGGCAATGTTGATTTCATCAGCTGTAACGCTGGCGCCATTGCTCAGCTGCAGCGTGGCAGAAGCGCCTACTTCTATCGTGGCATTCGTGGCAACAAGCTCAGCATCGCTGACGGCGAGCGTGGCATTGCTTCCTGCTGCAATGCTTATTGTTTCACCATTGACCTTGAGTACGGCGCCATCCACAATCTGCAAACTACCGCCATTCACATATACGTTGCCCCGGATTTCGCTGGTCTGAGAGTTCTGGATTTCAGCATCTGTGGCAGTACGGTTTTCATTATTAGCGGCCAGAATTTCATTCAGATGCTGCTCGGCATATTTGCCGCTGAAGATGATGTCACCACCGGCGCTTTGTGTGTTGCCTTCCGCATCTGTGTAATCGCTGTTGAAATATGAAGTGTCACTTATGTATACGGAATCATAGAAGGTGATATTCCCGCCGGTCTTGGCAGAAAGTGTCATGCCTCTACCACTATAAATAATACCGCGCAGGCGGTATACCCCACTACTATTTTCGTAGTTCTTTTCAAATAAGACACTATCATTACCTTGGATGGTCACAGTGGAAGCATAGATAGCGCCGCCGTAGGAGTTGTAGGAGGAGGAGGAGTTGCCTGAGAAAGAAACATCGCCATTTTGGCTGATGGTTACAGTGTTAGCATAGATAGCGCCGCCGTAGGAGTAGGCGTAGGAGGAGGAGGAGGAGTTACCTGAGAAAGAAACATCGCCATTTTGGCTGATGGTCACGTCGCCGTAGTAAGCAAAGATAGCACCGCCGTAGGAGTAGGAGTCGTCGGAGGAGGAGGAGTTGCCTGAGAAAGAAACATTGCCATTATGGCTGATGGTTAAGACATTGCCAGCATAAATAGCGCCGCCGCTGGAGTCGAAGTAGGAGGAGGAGGAGGAGTTGCCTGAGAAAGAAACATTGCCATTATGGCTGATGGTTAAG
>CALABM010000037.1 GCA_937885815.1 uncultured Verrucomicrobiales bacterium
CTTTTGCAAGGATTTCGCCGTGGCTACGGTGTGTGGTCTTCTTTGCGCTCAGCTCATGAACCTGATTCCCGGCTGGAGCAAGAACCCCATCAACCCGCTCATCGGTTCCGCCGGTGTGTCCGCCGTTCCCATGGCTGCCCGTGTGTCTCACAACGAGGGCCAGAAGGCTGACCGCACCAACTTCCTGCTCATGCACGCCATGGGCCCGAACGTTGCCGGTGTGATTGGTACCGCCGTTATCGCCGGTTACTATATCACCACTCTGAACTGATAACAGGATAACACAAGCTTATCTTTCAGCCGCCGCTCCGAAAGGAACGGCGGCTGTTTTTATTTGCATGAAAAGAGAAATGGCTACAAATGATTCCGAAGCCATTGTACGAAGGAAAAGCATAAAAGTATATCAACTCAACGCCGAAAGAGAGCACAGAAGCCGTTTCGACGGGCTTTACTCGCCCCTGCGGTTCTACCCTAATATCGAATAGCAAAACAGGCGAACGCGCGCCAGTAACAGTCAAAAAAAACGCCACCGAGACAGGCCCGGCAGATAAGGTCTGAATACCGCTGCTACCTCTCGGTCCTGACGGGGTTTTCCAGCCATACCTCCGGGGGCCCCGGTGGCAAGGAGAGTTTGCCACAGTCTGCAGCAGGAGTCAAGACATTATTCACTCTCCACGCATAATATGGCACAAAAAAAGCGGGGCAATCCGTTAAGATTGCCCCGCGTAAGAGGATAAATCCTTTATCAGGTTGCTATGCCGAAGTGGCGCTGGATGTCCGCAAAGATGCGATCGCGCAGAGTGCGAGCCTTCTTAATATCCCTGGTACGCAGGGAGAAGCGGAGACGCTCTGCTGTGGCATCCGGCTTATGAACCGTAACGTGGCACCACCATACACCGCGGTTATTCCACAGGTGGTGGTTAAGGTTGTCATCGTTAATACGAAGCGCGATTTTAGTCTGTTGGGGTGTCATTTTTAGTTTCGAAATGCTTAGTCTGTTTATTCAGTAGGAAGCCTTGCGAAGTACCCGCGTTCGTTCTGAGAACAGCCCCGCGGCACTCAGTAATCTTCTGATTCGAAAAGATAGACTCACTGAAGTGCCGCCCCGTTCAAAAAAAGTGACGTTTTTCTGAGGGGGGGATTAATAAAGAATCCCGGCCTTCTTGAGAACGTTGTAGGCACCGTTCTTGGAAATAGTGCGAAGAGCCTTGCAGGAAAGCTTCATGCGGATGTAACCACCACGGCCGCCGTTGAGCTCAGGCACCCAGATACGCTTCTCCTGAAGGTTCGGGTAGACCGTACGGTTGACAGTCTTAGTGACGTGACGACCGATACCGCCCTTCTTCTTGGCAAGACCGGAGCGATGAATGCGGCGGCCCTTATGCGGCATGGCAAACGTGATATTGCAGATTCTGGACATAAGATTTTCTACGGTTAAAAAGATTAGCGGAGCAGTATTTTACACTATTTCTGGCATACGTCAAGGCGAATTTGCATTTTTCCGCAAAAATCTTGAAAAACTAAGCTCCAGAGCAATAAATATGAGAGAAGAGTAGAGAATGGAAAGAGTGAAGCTGTGTCATAGCCATGCAAGACATGGAACATGCTTGAAAGAAGGGCTGAGACGTGATAATTTAAATAAACGAGCGAACAATGAATACCGAGCAATTCAACGAAGAGATAGCGCTAAGCTCTGCCTGGGTGAACGTGGTAAAAATGGAGATGGCGCGGGTGGTGGTAGGCCAGCAGGAGCTGATAAACCGCCTGATATTGAGTCTACTCTGCAAGGGGCACGTTCTTTTGGAAGGCGTTCCCGGACTGGCTAAAACGCTTTCTGTAAAAGCACTGGCAGGCACACTGCGCGCCGGGTTCTCGCGCATCCAGTTCACGCCGGATTTGCTGCCTGCAGACTTGCTGGGCACCATGGTTTATAACCCGGATGAGCACCGCTTCAGTGCGAAAAAGGGCCCCATTTTCTCCAATCTGATACTGGCAGACGAAATCAACCGCGCACCGGCCAAGGTGCAGAGTGCCCTTCTTGAAGCCATGCAGGAGCGCCAGGTAACACTGGGCGAGACAAGCTATGCGCTGCCAAATCCCTTCCTTGTACTGGCCACTCAGAACCCCATTGAGCAAGAAGGTACCTACCAGCTCCCGGAAGCCCAGCTAGACCGCTTCCTCTTCAAAGTGCTTGTAGATTATCCCACGAGAGAAGAAGAGCTGCGCGTGCTGGAGCTCATGAGCAAAACATCCGGCACTCCGACCACATGCCCGGTTGTCACAGAGGAGGAAATTGAGCACTCTCGCTCCCTGATGAACCAAATCTTTACGGATCCTGCCGTTGAGCGCTACATTGTGGATCTCGTTCGCGCCACCCGAGCACCGGGCAAGCTGGACAGGAGCTTGGATGGTCTGGTACGAGCCGGAGCTTCCCCCCGTGCTACCATTAACATAGCTTTGGCAGCAAAGGCGCTCGCCTTCACACGCCAGCGCGGGTACGTAACTCCGCAGGATGTGAAGGATTTGGCACATGATATTCTGCGCCACCGCATTCTGCTCTCCTATGAAGCGGAGGCCGCGAATGTGACAAGTGACAACATCATAGACCACATCCTTTCAAAGGTTCCCGTGCCGTAAGCTCTTGCATTAGCTGCTCTCCGCTCATGGATAAGACACAGGAAATCATGCAGCAGGTGCGCCGCATCGAGATGCAGGCGCGCAGGCTTGTTACCGCCACCTTCGCCGGGCAATACCGCTCCGGCTTTCGTGGCCAAGGGCTGGATTTTGATGATTTCCGAGAATATATGCCGGGGGATGAACCCCGCTTCATAGACTGGAAAGTGACGGCCCGCACCGGCACGCCGTATGTGAGAAAGTTCCACGAGGAGCGAGAACAAGCGCTGCTGCTGGCGGTGGATACGAGTGCCAGCATGCGTTACGCAGGCGGGGGCTCGGCAGACAGTAAGCTGGAATACGCAGCACGCATCGCGGCTGTGCTTGCCTTCAGCGCCGTTCAGAATGGTGATAAAATCAGCCTGCTGCTTTTCGGCTGCCGTCCCCACTTGTATCTTCCCCCGGCCAAAGGCATGAAGCAGTGCCTGCGTGTGGTACGAGAGATTCTATCCGCCTCACCCGGGGGCGAGGACGACAGCATGGAAGACATCGCAACGGAGATTATCCTCACGCAGCGCAAACCTGCCATGTGCTTCCTGATAAGTGATTTCCTCATGCAACCGGACAAAAAAGCCGTGGGCAAGCTCAGCTTTGTTCACGAGCTCATCCCCCTGCGAATTAATGACCCGCTGGAAGTAGAGCTGCCGATTGTGGGAAGCTTCTACGCACAGGATCCCGAAAGTGGTGAGCAATTCATCGTTACCCCGGGAGAGGAAGACAAGCGCACCGCACACAATAAGGCCATGAGAGCTCATATGCTCAACTGGGAACGCACATTCACCCGGCAGGGTATAGATTATCTGAGCCTGCTCACACACTTGGATTTCATGCCGGAGCTTCGTAAACTCTTTGCACGGCGCAGCCGCCTCTTTGCCCGCTAACCCCTGCTCTGCACCACCACGATGAATGAACACATTCTACAAGCCATACCGGAGCTGGAAGGAAACATACCGCCGGAGACGTTCATGGCATCAGATTTCCGAGAGCTTATCACCTGTGGCCTTGGAGTAGCGCTGGTACTGGCGGGGCTTGGAATCCGCATGATGTTCCACCGAAAAGCTAAAAAGCCGCAGCAGGCAGCACTAACGCCGCAGCAGCAGGCCGAGCGAGAGCTGGATGAACTGGCAGAGCAGCTCCCCCCCCTGCGCGAGTGCAGCCTAAAGCTCTCCATGATTATCCGCCGTTTTCTGACCGCTCAGGTGAATGATTCCGCCATGTACGAAACGCACGAGGAATTCTGCCACCGCATGGATACCCTTTCCACCTTGCCGATTGCCTGCAGGTATGAAACCCGCTTCATTCTGGAAAGGCTGGCAGACATGAAGTACTGTGGCCTCACGCAGCAAGATCCGCAGCAAGTACGCGTTCTTATAGAAGAAACCCGCGGCCTCGTTACGCTCATTACCAAAGCTCAGGAAGAAGAAGCCGCCGCTGCAGCAGCTATAGCCAAAGTGCAAAAATTATGAGTCTTTTCTCCAGCATACCATTAGCAGCCACCCAAACGGGGGTACCTGAAGCAACACGAGAGTTCGTGCTGCAGGAGCCGGGCTGGCTGTGGGTGCTTTTGTTGCTACCGCCCCTGCTGCTGCTGCGCCGCTTCACAGGTACAGCAACAGGCATCAGCCACCCAACCATCCGCTTTATAGCAGAGCAACTGCGCCGTCCGTCACGCTTGGCCGGGCAGATAGGCCCCATCTGCCTGAGCTTGGGCGTAGCAGCGCTTCTGGTAGCACTGGCCCGCCCCTGCTGGTGCAACAGCTACCAAGAGCAGAAGGTGAGCGGCATTGATATCATGCTCTGCTGTGACCTCTCCGGCTCCATGGCGGAAAGAGATATGGTGTTCACCACACGTGATGAGCAAAACCGCCGCAGACGCATTACCGTGGACCGCCTCACCGCATCCCAGCGCGTGATAAAGGAGTTCATTGATGCCCGACCGAATGACCGCATCGGCCTTGTGGCTTTCGCCGGCAAAGCTAGGCTCTGCAGCCCTCTCACGCTGGATCACAGCATGATAAATGATGTGATAGACCAGTTCTATGTCATCCCGGAAAGCAGCCATAACCAAGGAAATGCTTCTGCACGCCCCGGCTACATCGCCCAGGACGGCACTGCCATAGGCTCTGCTATCGCTTCCGCCGCCACCCGCCTCAACGAACGCCGTGAAACAAAATCCAAGGTCATCATCCTCGTGACGGATGGCGTGAATAACAGCGGCACCATTTCACCGACAGATGCGGCCCGCCTAGCAGCGGAGCTTGGCATTAGGATTTTCACCATTGCTATTGGCCGAGATAAACAGCTCTCTGATTACACCGCACAGGTGGATTTATACGATGAGCCCACGCTTAAGGAAATAGCCCGGCTGACTGATGGAAATTTCTACCGTGCCAGCTCCGGTGCCGGTCTATTACAAGCCTTTGCCAGCATTGATAGGCTGGAAAAGACGGAGGCAACCCGCCGCACCTTCCAGAGCTATGACGAGCTATTCCCTTGGCCGCTGGGACTCGCCTGCGTCCTGCTTACACTGGGCTGCCTCCTGCACTTCACACGCCCACGTCCTGCCCCCTGACCCGCGATTATAATACGCCATGAGCTTCTTATACCCCTACGTTCTGCTTGCCCTGCTACTGCCCATCCTACTGGCAGTAGTCGCCATACTTTCCCGGCGGCGCTCGCAGCAGGCATGGCAAATGCTGGTGTCCCCGGCGCACCGCGAGGAACTCGTAACCCGCTCACCATTCCACCGCACGGTGCTTCCGGCCATACTGGGACTGCTGGCTCTCACTTTCACCATTCTGGCAGCAGCTCGCCCCATCAATGGCTACACAGAGGCCGGCGCTACCACCAATTCACGGAATATTCTCATCGCTCTGGATATCTCCCGCTCCATGGAAACGCAGGACGTAAAGCCCTCCCGTCTGGAGCAAGCCCGTTCCGCTGCTTATGAACTCATCAAAGCCCTGCCTGAAGATAAAATCGGGCTCATCATCTTTTCCGGCGAGGCAAACATGGTGGTACCGCTCACCTATGACCACGCCTCACTGAGCGAGACGCTTCAGCACATAGACCGCAGCTGGGTGGCGACAGGCGGCACAAACTTCGGGCAGGTGCTGAACCACGCCATGGAGAACTTCAAACGCTCCGCGCCGGATGGCACAAACGCTCTCATTATCCTTAGTGATGGAGAAGACACTGTACGCACTTCACCGGAAGCCGCGGCGGAAGCTCGTGAACGCCACCTTCTCGTCGTTACCGTAGGCATAGGCACTGAAACCGGTGGAACCATACCGGACGCCTATGCCGAAAACGGGCTCTGGCGAGATGCCTCAGGCCGCCACGTTGTAAGCAAGCTGAATGTACGCCTGCTGCGGGACTTCGCCACAGCCACAGGAGGGGCCTTTTACCACATGAACTCCGGCACGAACTTATCCGCCTTCGTGCGAGAGTCCGTAGCGAGATTGGAACGCCACGAAGAAGCATTCTCGATAAACAAATGCCCGAACGATCTTTTCGTATGGTTTGCCGTTATCGCGTTGATACTGCTAGTGAGCGCCATACTGCTGAGCTCCGAATGGCGTAAAAGAGCCCATACCGCCCTGCTGCTGCCCATAGGCCTCCTCCTGCTCAACCAGCATGCACAAGCTGCCAGCAGGGAAAGCGCTGAGGCATATGCTGAAGGCAATGCTCTGGCCGCGCAGCAGCTCCATCAGGCCGCTCAGGAAGCGTATTCCCGAGCACTGCTGGATGATGACCCTGCCATGCAAACTGCCGCACTGCACGCTCTGGGTAATCTGGCCTCATCCACCACGTTTGACAAACTCAGAATCATTTACGAGGAGCTCGCCTCCATGCCCGCCCTGCCGGATGGCTCAGCCCCGCAGCCTCCCCCCGAGCAATTACAAAGCATCGTGAACGAACTCAAGGAAAATCTCGTACTCTACCACGACGCCTTAAAGATTACACCGGATTTCGCGCCTGCCCGCACCAATATCTCCGGCATTAATAGGCTCATTGCTGAGCTGGAAAAGGAGATAGAACGTCTCAGCCAGGAAGCCCCCCAGCAGCCCCCACCCTCGCCGGATGAAGACAACCCGCAGGACGGTCACCCGAACGACCTGCCTCAGGACAATCCCGCCCCACAGGACAACAATCAGCCGCAGGACGAGGCTCCTCAGCAGCAGGATAAGCCCGAGCCTGAGTATAACGACCAGAGAGATGAAGAGAAAGCACGCCAGCGTGCTGAAAGCCTCCTGCGCATGCACATGGATGAAGAAATGGCCTCACCCATTCCTCCGCAAAATACTGCCATTCTCCCCGAAAAAGATTATTAAAACACGCCGATCATGAAGAAGTTCATCACAACCCTCTGCGCTCTGTTCACCTTCCTGAACAGCCAGATGCACGCCGAGATTCAGCCCGTGTGGTCCACCGGGGTGGCCGTGCCGGGAGAAGCGGTTATTCTGTACCTGATAGAAACTCAGGAAGACCCCATGAAAGAGCCTGAGTTTTTTGAACCGGCCCATCCGGTTCTTCCCAATGCCCAAGTGCGCATGATGGAATGGCAGGCCAAGCCGAACCCGCTGGATGCGGACCGCCGCATGATTGCGGTTCAGCCCATCATGATAAAGGCGGACATAGCGGGGCAAATAGCCCCCGCCCCCATCGAGGTGCGCTATAGTTCCGGCCGCAAAGTCACCGTAGACGTACCCCCGCTCCCGGTAGTACCCACCAGCGAAATTAAGTGGTACAACTTCGGCGCCACCACCTATGGCGTGCTCTGGCACACGGAAGAGGAGAACAGCTACGTATACCAAACTGTACGTGCCGCGCTGAAAATCTTCATGCCCTCGCACTGCACGACGCCCTACCTCCCGCAGCTTAACTCCGAGAGTGTGTATGTGAGCGACCTGAGCTCAGCCACGGATGGTGTGCTGGGCCTGTTCCACGGCCAGATAATGAGGCAGAACGCCACGGCCTATGCCAAGGGGCAGCACTGGAACACGGCTGATTTCTATTGCAGCTTCACCCCCACCCATGAAGGAAGAAACACCATCTCAGGCAAGCTTCCCATCTGCTTGGCAGGTGAAAACAACAGTATGGATGTGCCCATGCCCGCACCGGAAATCAGCGCCATCCCCCTTCCCGACCGCGCTCCGGCGGATTTCACTAATGCTGTGGGCCAATACTCCATAAAGGCCACAACCACTGCTGACAATCTGGCCATGAATGAAGCCGCGGTGGTGGAAATCACCGTCATGGGTACCGGCAATCTCAGGCAACTGGAATGCCCGAAAATTCAAGATGAACAGAACTGGCTGATTATCCCGCCGACGCGCAAACCCATTCCGGATATCAACGGGCGCACCATCGGCATGATTTACACCCTGCACATGCACCCTAAGGCTGAAGTAGGCAGTATTCCCGCCTTTTCCTTCACCTACTTTTCCCCCGAAGAACTGACCTACAAAACCGCCACCACTGCCCCCATTCCCATGCTGTGGAGAGAAACGGAGGCAACCGGCAGCGGCATCATTACGGCTGCAGCAGAGCCGCCTCCCGCCGGCACCGTGCCGGTAGCAGAACTTACGGATATTTACCACTTCCTTCCCGGAGAAGCCGCCGGAGGCAATGGCCCGGAGCTACGCCTGCCGCGCTGGCTGTGGTACCTGCTGTACCTGCCGGGACTGAGCATACTGGGCTGGATGCTTCTGCGAAAGCTGCTGGGGGCTATTGCCGAGGGCGCTGCGAGCCGAGCCCGAGAGAAAGAACTTGCCACCATCGCAGCGCAAAAAGATAGCCTGAGCTTCCTGAAAGGTATAGGGGCCTTTATTGAATGCCGCATCCCCACTACTGAACACACAGAAGCGCTCAAAAACATTCTGGACAGGAGAGACACGGAAGCCTTCGCCCCGGGTGCAGCACCGGATGTAAGCCCATCTGAGCGCGCGCGCATGCTGAGAGCCGTACGAAAGGTGCTGGCTAAATTAGGTGCTCTTCTCCTGCTGCTGCCCTGCCTTCTTCCGCAGGCACAGGCTGCAGAGGACGCCGCACTGGAAGCCTACACCGCCGGACGCTTCAGCCGGGCGCTGGAGCTCCTTCAGGCGGAGCAACAAAGCGCCACTCCTACGCGCAACAGCGCTGAACTGCTCTACAATATGGGCAACTGCTACTACCGCCTCGGCAAGAACGGGCACGCTGCCCTCTTCTACATGCGAGCCCTACATACGGATGCAGGCCTACCCGAAGCACGCGCGAATCTGGATTTCATCCGCCGCAAAGAAGGTGCGGTGCTGCCCTCTGCCGGCCTTACGGATGAAATTTTCACCCTACTGAGTATCAACCAGCTCTGGATTCTCACCCACGTATGCGCAGCCTCGCTTCTGCTCTGCATCGCTCTTATGCTACTTTGGCGCAAGCGGCCCAAGCCTCTTCTGCAGGCTTGTACCGCGGCCACGGCCATTCTCTGCATGCTTTGCGCCGCTGACTGGCTTTACTACGCCACCCGCGAAGTGCCTGATATGGAAAGCCTTGCCCCGGCGGATTTAGCCTGTGTAACAGCAGCCACAACAGCTCGCTGCGCAGCTACTGACGCCGCCTCCGCCATCATAGAACTCCCGGCATCCACCCCTCTTCACCTGCTGGCTGTACGCGGCACCTTCAGCTATGTGGAGACATTTACAGGCGTACGCGGCTGGGTTCATACCGCGGATATTTCCCCGCTGGCAGAAGGTGAGGCTTCTCCGGATCGCCCCCTCATCATCCGCTTCGATTAAGCGATATGAAAAAAATTAATCCAAAAATAATAAAGAAAACTTTAATATACACTTGGTGCGGAGTCAGGTGGCTCATTCTGGCGCTATGTCTTCTGTGGGCGTTGGGACTGTGGATATACCAGCCGTTCTGCCTGCTTCTCCCCGTAGCAGTAGCAGGCTTCTACCTACTACTGAAAAGAAAACGCGTGGAAGAACCTTTGTGGGCAGCATTTCTACTCAGTGCCGTGTGTTACACGTTCATTCCCGGACCGCAGCCTAAGCAATGGCAGACACCTTGGGCACATGCTCCGGAGTTCGAACTGAAGGGAGATGTTCTTACCGTCCGGAACATGAGAGACTTCCGCTACCGCTCCGAACATGACTATGACCCAATCTGGAGAACAGAAAGCTATAATCTCTCCACCATCACCGGAGCTGATTTCGCGGAATGCCACTGGGACGGCATGGAGGCAATATGCCACACGATGATAAGCTTCAACTTCGCGGATGGAAAACACCTCGTTGTTTCCGCAGAAACACGCCTGCCCGAAGGCGTGGAGCAAAATGCCATCGGTGGGCTGTACAAGAAATACGGCCTGATATACCTCTTCGGCACGGAAGAGGATATCTATGCTCTGCGCACAAACCACCGCCACGAGGATTTACTTTTAATGCCGATGAAAGTGAAACCAGAGGGAGCGCGAGCCATGCTAATGCATTTCGTCCAACTCGCACAGGAGGCGGAAGAAAACCACACAGCTTATAACACCGCGTCAAATAACTGCTCCAGCGGCGTGATGTCCACCTTCCGTCACATGGCGCCGGACATGCCCGCCTACTACGATTTGGCGCCCATTCACAATGGCTCCATTTCACGCCTCCTGTACAAACACGGTGCTCTTATCACCCGCCCGGGAGAATCATACGATGCCCTGCGCAAGCGCTGCTACCTGCGCTATGATATCAGCCCTGACTCACCGGAAACATACTCCACCGCAATCAGAGAAATCATTAACCGCTGAGCCCCTTCCCTTCCAACGAAAAGGCCGCAGATTCCAAAAGAAATCCGCGGCCTTTTAATAAAACATTCTTTACTTTTCTTAAAGCCTAGAGATAGCTGAAAGGATAGCGGCGGGGTAAAGAATATGCTCCTGCACCTGAATGCGGGCATGGAGAGACTCCGCCGTATCATCAGGCATAACCGGAACATATGCCTGCATGAGAATCTCTCCGGTATCCATACCTGCGTCCACATAGTGCACCGTACATCCGGCCTGAGTAGCACCGGCCTCCAGCGCCTGACGCCAAGCTTCCACACCGGGGAAAGCAGGAAGGAGAGCAGGATGAATATTGAGAATACGGCGGGGGAAAGCCTCCAGAAGCGGAGCCTTCACCAGACGCATGAACCCGGCAAGGCAAATCATATCCACATTCAGGGCCTTGAGCTTCTCGGCCACAGCCGCCTGCACTTCCAGCGGGAACTTATTCTTATAACCGCCACAATCCATCACTTCTGCAGGCACACCATGCTGACGAGCACGCTCAAGGATGTAGGCATCAGGATTATCAGAGAGAACGATAACGACCTCTGCCTCCAGACGGCCATCCTTAATGGCATTGAAAATAGACTGGCAATTACTGCCCGAGCCGGAACCAAGTACAGCTAAACGTAACATAACAACGCCACTCTACAATACTTCCACCGGATTTGCAAGCTTAAATCAGAACAAATGAAAAAAGCGCCGTGCTGATTAACAGCACGGCGCCGGGGAACAGGATAATTTTATCTGAGCGATTAGCTGGCCATTATTACTGCGCCGATGAGCACAAAGATGGCAATGATAACCCAGAGGATAACGATACCCTTGCCCTCAGCGGCAGCACCGGTACCCTGCAGGTGGTTGTACTTACCGCGGATACGGCCCTTCTTCATGAAGCCATCATAGTTCTTCTGCAGAAGAGTGGCCTCAATCTGGCGCATCATGTCCAGCAGCACACCCACAAGAATCAGCAGGGAAGTACCACCGAAGAACTGCGTTACAAGCATGGGCAGGCTGCCCCACACGGAAAGAAGGCTCGGCAGGAAGTAGATGAGCGTCAGGAACAGAGAACCGGCAAAGGTAAGGCGGCTCATGGTCTGATCCAGGAAGGTAGCGGTGGGAGGACCGGGGCGTACACCGGGGATGTAGCTACCGCTGCGCTTCATATCTTCAGCAATCTGCTGGGGACGGAACATGGTGGCCACCCAGAAGTAGGAGAAGAAGAAGATCATGATAGCGGAGATGATGTAGTAGCCGATGTCAGAGGGGGACATAAGCACGTTCACCACAGTCACCACGGCGCTGTCAGCGGAGAAAATCTGCTGCACAAGCAGGGTGGGAAGAGCCAGAATAGCAGTGGCGAAGATAACGGGCATCACGCCGGAGTAATTCAACTTCAGGGGCAGGTACTGAGTGCTGCCGTTCATCACCTTACCGCGGCCAATCATGCGCTTAGCCTGCTGCACGGGGATACGGCGCTGAGCCTGAGTGATGGTAACCACAAGAGCTACAACAAGTACCATGAAGAGGATGAGGGCCACCATCTTCAGAGAGCCCAGAGGATTGATAGTCACACCGTCACCGGCCATCACGCAGGTCTTCCAAGCGATGGAGAATGCACCGGGCAGAGCGTGAATGATGTTCACGGAAATGATGAGGGAGATACCATTACCCACACCGCGCTCCGTAATCTGGTCACCAATCCACATGAGGAACATAGTGCCCGTCACGATGATGAAAATCGTGGTGATGGTGAAGATGAAGCCGGGGTCCATCACGAGGTCACCCAGACCAGTCAGGCCGATGTTGGCCGGATTACGCAGGGAGGTGGTGAGCAGATAACCCTGCACCACTGCGATGATGATGGCCAGAATACGCGTGTACTTGGTCATCTTCTGACGGCCGCCTTCCTCCTGCAGCATCTTCTGCCAGCTCGGAATAACAGCACCCATCAGCTGGGTCATAATGGAAGCGGAGATGTAGGGCATGATACCCAGTGCAAAAATACCGCACTGCTGCAGACCACCACCGGAGAAAATAGTCAGAATAGCACCGAGGGCGCCCCAGGGGCTGTCACCTTCAGCAGCTGTTCTGGCCAAGTAATCATTCAGGGCCTGTACGTCCACGCCGGGCAGCGGCAGGTGCACACCCAAACGCACGATGACAATCATCGCGAGCGTGAAGAGGATGCGGCTGCGGAGCTCCGGCACCTTCATGGTATTAGCGAATGCGGATATCATGATACCTGTTCAGTTTGTGAGATTAAAGAAGTTTGTTTGCAGCGGTTGGCAGGAATGTGGGCTGTGCAGTGTGGCGGGGCACTCTGCCGGGGCACGCCGATGAGGTTTTCTGCCATATTTTCGGGGTAAAAAAGGTATTCTGAATACCTTCCCTTCCCCACACGTATGCCGGGTGGCGCTGCGCCACCCGGCCTCGTGTAATCTTCAGTGTATGATTTTCAGCGACTTAGCACTGTTACCATTACTGGGCGCTCAGCACCGTAAGGGTACCACCGGCGGCGGTGATCTTCTCAGCCACAGAAGCGCTGGCGAAGTCAACCGTCACGTTAAGAGCCTTGGAGAGGTTGCCATTGCCGAGGAGCTTCACGGCGTCGCAGGAGCCCTTCACCAGACCGGTAGCGCGGAGGCTGTTCTCGTCAACAGTAGCACCGGCTTCAAAGAAAGCCTCGAGCTGGCACAGGTTAACGATGGCGATGTTGGACTGGAAGCGGGCGTTGTTGAAGCCCTTCTTCGGCAGACGGCGGTGAAGGGGCATCTGGCCACCTTCAAAGCCGGGGCGGATGGAGCCGCCGCTGCGGGCCTTCTGACCCTTGTTGCCCTTGCCGCAGGTCTTGCCCAGGCCGGAGCTCTCGCCGCAACCGAGGCGCTTCTTGCGATGCTTGGCACCGGGGTTGGGCTGAAGTGTTTGAAGTGTCAACATGATGGTAAAATCAATGGTTGAATGTTAATTTCAGATAGCGGCTTCCTTCTTCTTCTTACCGCGGGCGGAAAGCACCTGGTCAGCAGTGCGCATGGACTGCATGGCCTTCATGGTAGCCTTCACCACGTTAGCGGCGTTGGAGGAGCCCAGGGACTTAGCGATGATGTTCGTCACACCAGCGGCCTCAAGCACGGCACGCACCTTGGCACCGGCCACAAGACCCGTACCGGCAGTGGCGGGCTTCAGCACAATCTTGGCGCCACCGAACTCGGTGTACACCTCGTGCGGAATCGTCTCGTTCACCACGACTACGTTCTTCATGGCGCGCTTGGCGGCGTCGGTACCCTTGCGGATAGCGTCGGACACCTCATTGGCCTTGCCGAAACCGTAGCCTACCTTGCCCTTCTGGTCACCCACAACGATGAGGGCGGAGAAGGAGAAGCGGCGGCCACCCTTGACCACCTTGGCGCAGCGGTTCACGTACACGACCTTCTCCATCAGCTGCGGACCCTCCTCTACGGGAGCCTCGTTACGGCGACCACCCTCGCGGCGGGGACCACGGCCACCGTCACGGCGACCACCCTCACGGCGGGGAGCAGCGGGGGTAGCGTAATCCTCGGGGTTCAGACCCTCCATCTTGATGATGGCGTCCTTACGGGACAGGTTGATACGACCCTGCTCGTCGATCTCGGTGACCATAACGGCGATGGTGTCGCCCACAGCCACGGCATCCTCCACGCGCTCAACGCGGTTCAGATCCAGCTTGGACACGTGGACCAGACCCTCCTTACCGGGAGCGAACTCAACGAAAGCTCCGATAGGATTTCGCTCGTTTC
>CALABM010000038.1 GCA_937885815.1 uncultured Verrucomicrobiales bacterium
TGCAAAGCCCGGAGAGAAGCGCCTGTTTCCACGCTATAGGGTTCCACAGGAGTACCGGGAAAAATCCAAGGGGCAGGAACATGATGTCATTATTTTTGATACCGCCGGCCGTCAGGAGGTGGATGAAGACCTTGTGGATGAGCTGCGTAAGCTCGCTCGCTATCTGGAGCCGCAGGAAGCCCTGCTTGTGGCGGATGCTGCCACCGGTCAGCAGGCTGTGCGTGTGGCTCAGACCTTCGATAACGCCGTAGGCCTTACCGGTATCATTCTTACTAAGCTGGATGGTGATGCCCGTGGTGGTGCCGCTTTGTCCATGCGTGCCGTGACCGGCAAGCCCATTAAGTACGTGGGTGAAGGCGAGAAGCTGGATATGTTCGGCCCCTTCGTGCCCGTCCGCATGGCAGACCGCATTCTGGGCATGGGCGATATCGTGGGCTTGGTGGAAAAAGCCGCTGAGAAGATTGACCAGGAATCCGCCATGAAATCCATGGGGCGTATGATGAGTGGTGAGTTCAATTTCAATGACTTCCTCTCCCAGATGCGCATGATGCAGAGCCTTGGCCCGCTGGAGGGGCTGCTGGGCCTGCTCCCTGGTTTCAGCAAGCTCAAAAAGCAGCTCCCCGAAGGTGCTTTAGACCCAAAGAAAATGAAGCGCATGGAGGCTATCGTGCTTTCCATGACTCCCGCTGAACGTGTCAATTATAAGTTGCTCATTCCTTCCCGGCGCCGCCGTATCGCTAAGGGCTCCGGTGTCAGCGAGATTGAGGTGAACCGCTTCATCAAGAACTTCAAACAGATGAAGGAAATGATGGGCGGTAAAGGTAAGATGGGCGGTCTTATGAAGGCCATGGGCAAGATGAATGGTGGCGCTATGCCTCCCATGCCCGAGGGCGGCGAAATGCCTGACCTCTCCTCCCTGATGGGCGGTGCAGGTGGTGCCGGCATGCCTGACCTTTCTGCGCTTATGGGTGGCGGTGGTAAGAAGCCCAAGGGCCCCGGTATGTCCAGTATGGGTGGCTTTGGCGGCCTTTTCCGCAGAAGATAAGTTTCATCCACATTGCCCCGGAGAGCTGCTTTCCGGGGCAATGTGATATATGACTGAAAGGAGGCTTGCACCTCTTCAGCCAGTAAGAGTATACTGATTGTCATGAAGCCGGATCTCCGAGAGATTGCCACGACCGTAGCGAATGACCCTGCCAGTTACAAACTCTGCGCGGTGTGTGGCGCCATTGTGGACCGAGAGGTGGGAAGCTGCCCGGATTGTTATGCATACCGTTTTGATATGGACGTGGCTCATGTGGCAGATGCCGCGTTGGATTTAGCTGTGCTGCCGCGAATGGCTGTCAGCCACTTTGACCTCATGCCCGAGAGTGCAGATGAGGCGGATGCCGATGATGAAAGCTGAGGCCTGCGCCTGAATAATTTTTAGCCCGCAGCGGATGGAGATGGTAATCCGTGCGGGCTGTTTTGTGATTTAGCGGCCTGTTCAGCAGATTCTAGCGAGGGCCTGATTGAATGCCGCCGTCTGGTCTGCATCAGGCATGATGTCCAGCAGGGCAAAGGCGGAGGCGTCCAGCGTGTCCAGTATCTCGAAATCCGCCTCGCAGTGTATGGCGTAATATTCGGCACCCCAGAGGTGTGCAATTTCCTGCAGATTATAGGTGGGAGGCTGTACCATGAGGCGGTGAAGCTCATCATCCATGCCCGGCGTGAAGGCACAGCCGGCGCCCTCATTATTCAGCACGGCAACCACACGGCGGGAAGGCGGCAGCTGCGGCATCATGCTGGCTGCAGCACAGTCCCGGAGCAGGGCGATATCACCGGTGAGGCAGCAGGCGTATTCGGAGTCCGCGCTGTTTGCTAGGAAGGCAGATACAGTGCCGTCCGCTCCGCCAGCCGCGCTGTTGGCGCGCACATAATGAGTGGGCACGTGGGTCTGAGCGTAGTTGTTCCAGAGGCGCAGAGTTGTGGCTGAGCCGAGGCAGAGAACATCCGCTATACCGGCCTGATTTGAGAAGTATCGCACCATGGCGGCCTCGCTCTCGGGGTACGCCAGCAGAAGCTCTTCAATGCGGCCCGCCATGCGGCGGCTGCGCTGCATCCACCCTTCCGTATCACCGATGTGGGGTACATCTCCCAGCGCTTTCATTATCTGCTCCAGTTCTCCTTCTATGACGGTGCTCTTGCGGCAAAGCCCGGAGAAACCGGTGCGGGTGATGGAGAATACCTCCGTGCCCGGCAGGTTTTCCAGTCCTCGCCAGAAGGCACCGGTGGGCACATCACCGATTCGCAGCACATAGCGCGGCGGATAGCGGAGCAGAAGCTGGTCCGCACCATGCAGAAGATAGGCTGAGAGTTCTTCCCGCAGGCCGCTGGCCGCTTCAGCCACCACGGGCACACGGAGTGTGCGGGCCAGCCAGATAGCAGGCTCTTGTTCGGAGGGATCCAGACCGCCGATAATAAGCACTAGTCCTTCTACAGCCCGGAAGCGCAGCATTTGCGAAAGTGCTACCAGTGAGGAGCGGAAGCGGGGGGCTGCCGGTGCATCTGCAACTTCCAAGCCGGTGAAATCACAGCGGGTTCGGCATTCCTCTGTGAGTCGCAGGCTCAGGTGCATGGGGAAGCCTTCTGAGCAGGCTGCGGCTAAATCCGGCAGGTCTGATACACTGCAGGGCAGCGGAATTTCTATCGTGGGTGCGTAAATGCCGAAAAGCCCTTCATTTTCAATGTGACCGGGAGCGCCGGAACCTCCGGCATTCTCTTGGTCCTCCACCGTGATGACGATAAGCGGGCGGCGCTGATAGTAAGCCTCTACCACAGCCGGTGTCAGCGCTGCAGCGCAGGAACCATTTCCCGCTACCACTACCACGGGGCGCGCCGTGGCCTGAATGCGACCCAGTGCAAAATAGGCAGCAGTGCGTTCATCCGGCTGAGTCCAGCGGTGCACAACCGGGCACTGGGCAAGAGCGGTGAGAAGGGGCGTATTCAGCTCGCCGGGGCAGCAAACCCACTCCGCGACGCCGGCCGTTGCACAGCATGAGATGAGGCTTTTCATGTAAAGTGATGTGGGATGATAATCAGAAAGGAAGCGGTTCAGGATTCCCCAAGTGGTGGGGCGTGCGATTGGTAATGAAATCGTACAGCATGGAGACTCTGGCTCCACGCTCACGCAGCCAAGCGCGCAGTTTGGCACGGCGGTTCAGTGCGCTGTCTTCGGCATTCAGGCCTTCAGCCTCGATATCCAGATGGCGCGCAATGGCCACGGCGCGTTCGGCGTGGCCCTCCTGGCTTACGATGATGAGTTGGTTTGCTCCGAAGATTTGATTGGCACGTGCTACGGAATCATAGGTGCAGATGCCTGCAAAGTCACACACGATTCTGTCTGCCGGTACTCCGAGCTGGATGAGGGAGTTCTTCATGTCTCTCGGCTCATTGTAATTCATGGCCCGGTTATCACCGGAGACGATGATGCCGCGCACCTTGCCACTATGCCACAGGTCTGCAGCTGCTTGCATGCGAGAGGTATAGAAGTAGTTGCTGCGCCCGCGGCTCACGTATTTGGAGCAGCCCAGCACCAGCCCCACGGCATTGCTCCGGCAGGCAGATGGCTTATCATGGCAGCGCCCGTGTGAAAGAAGGGTGGTCCAGCTTTCTGCCAAGCCTACGCAGAGCAGAATCAGCACAAGCATAACTGATACCAGTGTGAGGGCTGTGCGAATCCAGCGGGGCAGGCGCGATGGGGCGTTACTCATGGTGCGTATCGGGCGAAAATCAATCTACGGAGATTACCTGAATGCGAGTGGTTAACTGATGCGTTTCTCCGCAGCGGAGAAGCAGATTTTCAGCAGGCACGGCAGCGGTTTCCACCGCGATGAAGCCGCGGGACGCCTCTGCACCCAAATCACTCATGCCGGCAGCGAGTTCCTGACCGGGGTTCCACACCACAGCGGAGGCGGAGCCTGCGCGGCAAATGCGGATACTGCGCTCCCATGCAGGGTCATGGATGGTGATTTCCTGCTGCTCCGGTACCGGGTGGTAAATGCGGTCTATGTGCCCGGCGGGAATGAGCGGATCCTCGCAATGCTCTGTGGCATCATCCGCGTATTCCGTGAAGGCGCACTCCTCCAGCCCGGTGATAGCTACCTGTTCGTAATCGCTCACGGCAAAGTAGGTGTGCATGGCGGCAGAGAAAGGCATGGCTCGCTTTACATCCATTGTGAGCAGGGTAATCATGAGCTCTTTGCCGGCCTCAATGATGACGGCGCCACTGGGCATCAGCTCTTGCTCCGGGGGCAGAGCCAGAACAATTTTCACGGTGCCGTCTTCCAATTCCTCGGTGGAGGCATGCTGCCATGTGGAAATACGCGCCACACCGTGAGAGGGCTGGGTGGAATCTTCCGTATTCTTGCCGAACCACGGCCAGCACAGCGGAATGCCGCCGCGCAGCGCTTTCCCTTTGGCGTATACTGCCTTAGGGCTCATAAAGATGACCGGCATTTGCCCCGTCGGGGCCCATTGCAGTACCTGAGCGCCGTACAGGGATATTTCTGCCTGGCAAAGCTCGGTGGAGATGCGCAGGATGGGGAAGTCGTGACCGTAAGGATATTCCGTGGTAACCATATGAAAAATCTTGAGATGTGAGGCGTTGCTATCCTAGCAGATTCAGCGCTCGCTGTCCAGCAAACATTGTTCGCATGTCACGCGCGGCCCTGCGTGTATGTGCGCAGAAGGGACACCGCATCCGCTGCGAGACGCCGAATGGCCGGCTCCTTGCCGCGTATGGCTGGCAGTCCCCAGAGGGTGAAGTCGTTATGCGCGACGATGTTAAAGTACATACCGCGCAGGCATGTGAGGCACCAGAGCCAGTCTGCCCGCTCCATACCCGGGAAGTGGGCTTGCACGGTATCCTGCCATTCCTGCAGCGCGTAGGAATAATGGGATTCATACACCTCGCGGGTAAGCTCCGGGGCTTCATAACCCATTTTATTGAGGAAGCAGAGCACTTCTTCGCCACCGGCTACAGTAGAATCCTCCCAGCGGGTGATGGGGGCTGCTAGCCAAGAATATATCAGCTCTTCCACATCGCCGCCGGATTTCGCTTCCTCCAGCGCCTTGAGACATACGCTGTTATACTGTTCGGAAACGTAGGCGAGGGTGTCTCGGTATAAATCCGCTTTATTGCCGAAGTGGTAACGAATGAGGCCGATGTTCACATCCGCGGCGTTAGCTATTTCACGCATGGACGCCCCTTCATACCCAAGCTGAGTGAACTGGGTGATGGCGGCGCGCATGATATGCGCTTTCGTAGCCTCGGATTTATTCATAAGCGGAGGTGAGGTTCGGCTTGTTATCAGTTGCGGGTGTTTCTTTTATTGCGTGCCTGTTCGTCCAGATACGCGATATCTTCCCGGCAGAAGCGGTCCAGGCGGGTGCGGCTGACCTTGCCGCCGGGATCCCTCAGGTAGACAACCTGATTTTCCTCATCATAGCGCTGAAGTTTGGCAAAGAGGCGGTCGCCCCGGCGGGAACGCCATTCGCGGTAGCCTCGCTGTGTAAGCTCATTCCTGAAGTTTGTATAGTTTTGTTCGGCTTGCTCCACTCCGAGTTTTAATTCGCCTTCCACTTCACCCACGAAGCCGTCATAACCATCTATGCGAGCGGTGATTTTGCCTCTCGGATCCACCACGACGATACCCGGGAAGTGGGAGAGCCCGTAGCGGCGGGCCAGCGCATTGATGGAGCGCATGCTGTAGCGGGCGCTGTCACCGGTGGCTTCATCCATGGAGGCGCCGGCATCCAGCTTTACGCGGATGACGCGGTCCTGACACCACACGTTGAACTTGGGCGTATCCAGCAGGTGAGCGCCGAGCCTGTTACTTCTGGGGCTGGTAACGGAGTTGTGAAACCAGATGATTAGCGGGCGACCTTCGCGGCGTGCGAGGCTGATGCCGCGGCCCAGATTGCCTAGCCAGCCATTGCCTTGCCGCCGGCTTTCAAAGGCGGCAGTCAGTCCGGGGATTTCGGCATCCGGGTTGTCCGGGTCGGTCCAGATGAGCTCCTCATCACTGCCGTTATCCACCTTTTTGAGCTCTTCTTCTGAGGTTACTCTCATGGTCTGGGCTCCCAGTCCACCGCCACCGGGCAGCAGGGGATTAGCAGAGAACCCTGCCAAGGGCTGGTTTGCATCCTGCGGGGCGAGCGGATTTTCCGGGCGTTCCTCCAGCTCTGTTGTGGTGGTGCAGGCAGCCAGTGTGAGACTGCAGAGCAGGGCGCAAAGCTGTTTTCTCCGGGGGGCCATGGCGGAAGAAGTTTTGATTAGTTCCGGGACACTTTAGCCTGCTGCCAAGCTTCTTCCATTTGCTCAGCGGAGGCATCTTCGAGGCTGATGCCCTGTGCCTTCAGAATCTTCTCGAGAGCATTGAAGCGGCGCTCAAACTTGCGGTTTGCGGCGTCCAGAGCCACCTCCGGGTCTATCTTGCGGCGGCGGCAGAGGTTCACCGTGGTGAAGAGCAAATCTCCCAGCTCTTCTTCCACATGCGGGTCAGAATCCGGCAGGGTAAGAGTTTCTTCCACCTCAGCCGTTTCCTCTCGAATCTTTTCCACCACACCTGCGTGGTCAGGCCAGTCAAAGCCCACTTTTGCCACTTTCTTCGTGAGCTTGTAGGCACGCAGCAGGGAGGGTAGCCCCTTGCCGCAGTTCTTCAGGTAGGGCTTGTCCTCGATGGATTGCTCTTTGCGTTTGATGGCATCCCACTGGGTGAGTACGCCATCGCTATCCGTCACATTAGCTGTGCCGAACACATGCGGATGCCTGCGTACCATCTTGTCACTCAAATCACAGGCTACATCCGCCAGTGTGAAGCCGGCCTCCGGATTCTCCGCAGCCAGTTCAGCATGGAAGAGTACCTGCAGCAGCACGTCACCGAGCTCTTCGCGCAAGTGGGGCCAGTCGTTAGCACGAATAGCGTCGATGCATTCGTAGGCCTCCTCAATGAGGTTGGGTATCAGGCTTTCGTGCGTCTGTTCAGCATCCCACGGGCAGCCTCCGGGTGCCCTGAGGCGGTGCATGACGGCGATGGCTCGCTCCAGCTGTCTGCCGGGTTCGCGGCAGTTAATCATTTCATCGTCTGTCATTTCTTGCGCTGGTCTCGGCGTTCATTAGTGGCCTTACCGGCCAGAATGTCATCTATGTGTTCGATGAGGGCCCACGAGACGCGGCGGCGCTGGTACTTGCGCCAGAGCAGGTCACGCAGGGTCTGCCACAGTTCAGGGGTGAACTCAGCCGCTTCCGGCTCTACCTCGTCCTTCATGGCGCGGCCTACCTTCGGTGTGCAGGTGAGCTGCCACCAGCCGCCGAAGTGGCTGGCCTCGTAGACTACTTTGTTGCCATCGGCGTCACGGTCTTTCCAGGAGAATGTTTCCATATAACTCTTTGGTTAGGGGATAATTTTATCGGCGGTTGCGGCGGCCTCTCAGCTGGCGGTGAGCCTGAGTGACGTCATCTGTCATGGTGGGGGCAATGTCCGCTCCGGTGTTGTTCAGAGAGATGATAAGAGGCTTGGCGCGGTTGCCGTTAGCATCGTAGCGGTAAATGACTCGCTGCACCAGCCTGTTGGACGGATGGGCGAACATGCGCTCCTCTATGAGGCGGGCTTGGGAGTCATACCCGTACGAAACTTTGTAGATGGGCTGGCGATTGCTGTCGTAAATCACGCAGGCTACCAGCTGGCCATAGCGCCCCTCTGTGTAATCATTAATGGCTGCCAGTCTGCCGCTCGCGGTGTATGTGGCACAACGCATGCCGCGCCAGCCGGTCTGGCGTTTGTACACGGAGCGTGAGCCGTCCGGGTGACGCATCACGCGCACCATGTCGCGATCCTCATTTACTAAATCCGGGCTCTGGGCCATGCTGAATGGTGTCAGCAGTAGGCACGCTAGTACTGCCAACAACCGGAAAGGGAGTGTGTTCATGCCTTCATTCTACTATCATGCCGCGGTGATTGCAAGTGCGAAGTATGGCGTAACGTGCCATTTTTCTTGACAGCTTCACCCCGCGCAGGCACAATGGGGGCATGACAGCCAGAAAGCCCATCAATGTGCGCCGTCCGGAGGTGATGGCTCGTGTTCGTGACAAGGTGCAGCAGTACGACAGTGAACTCGTGACCAGCATCCGTGAGAACGGAAATGAGCTGAAGCTGCCCGGAATGGAGGTGCAGCTGGCCTCGGCTTTCGGCTTTTGTGATGGTGTGAAGCGAGCCATTGAGATTGCTTACGCCACTTGCGCCATGTTTGCCGGTAAGCGCATCTGGCTTATCGGGGAGATTATCCATAACCCGGCCGTGAATGCGGATTTGGACTCCATGGGGCTTCGCCACTTGCCGTGGAATCATAACGACTCTATTTATGATGAGCTGAATGAGGAAGATGTGGTAATCATGCCGGCTTTCGGCGTTTCCCGTGTTATGCGCAGCAGGCTGGAAGAGAAGGGGGTGCAGCTGGTAGATTCCACCTGTGGCAATGTTATTCGCGTGTGGCAGCGCGTACGCAATTACGCGAAAATGGGTATCACCAGCATCATTCACGGTAAGGCTCGGCATGAGGAAAGCCAAGCTACAGCCTCCCAGTCCTGTGGTGAGGATGGCAAGGGGCAGTTCCTTATTATTTTTGATGAGAATGACGCCCGCCTGCTGGCTGATTACATTTTGGGGCGTGGTAATCGTGAGGAGTTCATGGCGCATTTTGGCAGTGCTTGTTCTGCCGGCTTTGATCCGGATGTTCACCTCGCTGAGATGGGGATGGCAAACCAGACCACCATGCTTAAGAGCGAGACTGCCCATATTCAGACCTTGCTGAGAGCTGCTGTGACGGAGCGTGATGGTGATGACCTTCGTTTCCACGCTTATGATACCATTTGCGGCGCCACTCAGGACCGCCAGAATGCGCTCTTCGAGCTTCTGGAACAACCGCTGGATGCCATGTTCATTATTGGTGGCTACAATAGCTCCAATACGACTCACCTTGCTCACATTGCTTCCCGTAAACTGCCTACTTTCTTCGTGAAGTCCGCGGATTGTCTGCTCAGTCTCAATAATATCCGTTCTTTTGACTTGCAGGCTAAGGCTGAGGTGGAGCAGCCTCTTCCTCCGGAAGCTGCTGATACGGGCCGCACATGGCGCATCGGCCTCACAGCCGGAGCTTCTTGCCCGGCGAATGTCATTGAGCAGGTTATCCGCCGTCTTGCGGAGCTGCGCGGTTGTACTCTTCCTCTGTGATGACGGTTGAACTCAGCGCATGAATCACAGCAGATTTAAGGGAACCCTTTGTGCCGTTTTGGGGGCTATCACCTTTGGGATGAACCCTTTTTTCGGTATCCCTCTGTACGCGGAGGGCTTGGAGCCGCTTAGCGTGCTTTTTTACCGCTTTTCCTTTGGCGCCTTGCTATTGGCGGGGCTGTTGGCCTTGCGTGGGGAATCTCTTCGCCTCGCTCGGGTTTACTGGCTGCCGGTTGCAGGTGCCGGGGTGCTGCTGGCTCTTACGTGTCTCTTCTGGTTCATGACTTTCCGCATCATGGATTCCGGCATCGGCGCGGCGCTCATTTTCATTTACCCTATCGTGGTGGCCTTCATGATGTGGGGGATATATGGCGAGCGCCTCTCTCGCCTGACCTTCGTGGGAATTACTCTGGCTACTGTGGGTGTGGCTCTCACCTGTACTCCCGGTGAGGGATGCCGGGTTTGCGCGGAGGGGCTGGTGTACATCATACTCTCGGCTTTTGTTTATTCCCTGTATATTGTGGCGGTGAAGAAATCCCGGTTGCGCCGTTTGTCTCCGGGGAAACTCACTTTTTACTCCTTGTTTTTTGCCGTGCCTGTTTTTCTGGTGGCCTTGCGGGGCGGGATAGATTTGCAGATGCTTCCCAGCTTCCGAGCTCTTGGCAATGCATTGGGGCTTGCCTTTTTCCCCTCGCTGCTATCCTTCCTCTTCACCACTATTGCTATTCGTCACATAGGCCCCACGCAGACGAGTATTCTCGGCGCGCTGGAGCCGGTTACCGCTATTATTCTCGGTATCGTCTGTTTTGATGAGCATATGAGCCTTCGTCTCGCTTGCGGTATCCTTATCATACTTGCGGCGGTCTCGCTTGTTATCTGCGCTAAATCTCGGGCGGAGGTCTCGCCGCTGCTTGGTAAATCTTCGGCGGAGTTGCCCTGATGCATCGTGGTATGATTCAGATGCACCAAAATGCAATTGACTAGACATAACAAAGATGATAAAGAAAGGTATGGCTATTTTCCGGTTGTTAGCAATTCTGTGTTGCCTTTTGCTTAGCATTGCCAAAGGGGGGGAGAATCCCCTCATGTGGCGTGGACTCCATGTGGATGTTTCTCGCCACTTCTTTGCACCGGAGGTGTTGAAGCAGCTGATGGACAGCATGGCTCCGCTGAATTATAACCGCTTGCACCTGCATTTGACGGATGGCCCCGGCTGGCGCCTTGAGATAAAGCGATATCCGCGCTTAACCACGGTCGGCGCTTGGCGTAAACGTCTTTCGTCCGATTCCTGGAACTGGAAAGACCATGAAATCGGTTCTCATTTTTCTGATTGTTATGGTGGTTACTATACTCAGGAGGAAATGCGGGAGCTCATTGCCTATGGGGCTGAGCGGGGTATTGTTATTGTGCCGGAGATAGATATGCCCGGCCACGCGTATGCCGCTCTCGTGGCCTACCCTGAACTGGCTATAATTCCGCCACCCGCTTGTAAACTGGGACGTGACGTTCTGGATGTAGAAAATCCTGAAGTGCGGAGTTTTGTCCGCGCGGTACTGGATGAGGTGATGGCGATTTTTCCCCCGGGAACCCCGATTCACTTGGGCGGCGATGAGGTGGATGCTGAATTGCTTACCCCGCAGCAGCAACGCGCCTTTATGCAGGAAATGGTGGATTACGTCCTCAGCCGCGGGTATCCCGCGGTTACTTGGGATGAAGCTGCCTGCAACGGTGTCCGCGGGCAATGGGTCATGCTCTGGCGGGCCGAACAGCTGGATGCTGTGCTCGCTTTGGGGGTACCTGTGATTTTATGCCCGAACTCTCACTTCTATTTTGATTATCCGCAAACACCTGATGACGCCGCTCCCGGTGAGCATGTTATTACCTGTGACACCGTACGCTCGTTCCGCCTGCCGGAGCATCCTCATGTTCTTGGCTTGCAGGCCAACTTGTGGACGGAGCACATCCGCACCCCGGAGCAATTATTCCGAATGGCCTTTCCGCGAGGGCAGGTGCTATCCGAGGTGTTTTTTCAAAACGCTCAGAATCCCGTGAATTAATGGGCCTTTTTTATTGTCCGCTCAGGATTTGAATCAGAAAAGCCGCTGCCCGTATGAGGCAGCGGCTTATGAAATTCCGTTTGAGGTATGTTTTACTTGCGGCGACGGCGTGCTGCAAGAGCAGCCAGTGCCAGAAGGCTCAGCGTGGCGGTCGTCGGCTCGGGAACAAGCGTCTGATGGTTCAAATACAGGGCCGTTCCGCTTTCATCCCATTCGAATGAGTCTCCAGCGGACAGGCCATTGACGGTAAGTCCGGTGGTGTCCCAGTTTGTCGTATCAAGCTGAGATTCAACTGAAGTAAATATCAGGTATTTACCATCATCAAGACTGTCAACGCCAATGAAATCAATAGTTCCCAGTGTGAATGATACAGCGCTCGCAGTTAAGTTAATGAGGGCATTTTCCAAGTTGCTTTCACCAAGCATCAGGGCAAATGTAGTGTTCTCCTCAAAGGTGATAGAATCGGCTTTCAGTGTATTGCTACCTGTAGCAGATATCACGCTGCCTTCCTCCAACAGAAGGGTGCCTCCTTTGAGAATTTCACAAGTACCATCAGCCAAGCTAAGCTGAGCGCCGCCGTTAATAGTAAGGTTCTTTGCCTGCAGCACGGCGTTATCTTCGATGCTTAATGTACCGTTGTGCAATGTTGTGTTCGCTACGAGCGTGCTTGTCAAAGACTCGGCTTCTTTACCCACGGCCCCAGCAAATGCTGCCAAATCTTCAAATGCTTCCAAATCTTCATGGGCGTACTTGCCGGAGAAGACGATGGTGCCGCCAGCTTTCTGAGTTGCCCCGTCAGCGTCTGTATAATCGGCATTCAATTCGTAGCTGGCTCTGCTGCCGGCAGATTCGGTAAGCACGGCGTCATAGAAGACAACACTTCCACCCGTTCTGGCAGAAATGTAATTAGCCTGATTCGTGTTTTTCTGGTAAATTGAGTTCAGGCGAACTTCCGCTTCAGGAACATAGGTGCTCTGCGGCTTGTACAAGTAATTACCACGGAACTCTACATAATCATTGCCGGTGATGTTTAATGCGTTTTCGGAGTTAGGGCCCATGTAAATAGCACCGCCCCAGTTACCGTTGGCTATGTTTACTGCATTTGAGGTGAAGTATACGCTGCCGTTATTGGTGATATTAAGCTTACCATCGCTTCTGATGGCGCCACCGCTACCATCGGTATTATTACCGGAAAATGTCACCTTGCCGGTATTTCCGCTGATGTTGGTGATGGTATAATATTCAGGGTTTGAGCCGCTATTGTCTGCTGTAATGGCGCCACCGTATGATGTTGAATAGTTGTTACTCAGGGTAACGTTTCCGGTGTTATTGGAGATGTTGAATGTAGTATGCCGCTGGGGGGTGGAGTATGCGCTGGTCGTTAGATAGAACAGACCACCCTTGCTATCTGTGCTGCAGTTTTCCAATGTAACATTGCCATTTTCACTGATGCTGTACTCGTTGTTTGCTTTTATCGTACCGATTGCACCGTTAAAGCCGGCAGATATGCCATTTGCCGTTACATTATCATACCCACTCACGGTGCCGGTAAGGGATGAACTACGGGCGGTATACGAAAAATCCTCTGCGTACAAAACAGCAGACGTTGCTAATAGGAGGAAGAGAGTGCGCTTCATTGTTCTTCCATACTACACTATTCGGAGCGCCATAGCAAGCGCAAAAGTGGCTCTTCGTTATAAAGTGTCATAGCTGTCCAAAAAGCATTCTAAAGAAAGAGCGCATTATGAGAGGAAAAATATCAACGAAATAAAAAGAAAACAAAAATGGAGATTGAGTTCTGGGGTGCCAGCTATTAAACTGGCGGTGCAAAAAAAAATGAACCAATCTCCGAACAGGGACCTACCATTGTGTGCACAACTTGTCAATGATTTGATAAGCCATACTGCATTTTCTTCCATTGTCAAGACTTACAATTCTGACAGAAATACCAAAAAGTTCAACTCCTGGAATCACCTTGTATGGATGACTCTCAGTCATATTGCCGGTTGCAGGGGTATTCGAGATATCGCCGGGCTTATGAGCAGCTTACAAGGAAGCATCAACCACTTAGGCGGGCAGCAGGCACCCTCGAAGTCCACCATTGCTTATCAGAATCACCATCGCAGCTGGAAAGTATTTCGCGATGCCTATTATGTAATCAGAAAATCTTTGTGACAGCATCTCAAGCAAGGCTATAACATTCCGGAAGTGCACAGACGCATAAAGCTTTTGGATTCCACTACTATAACACTCTTGCTCAATTCCTTTCCCTGGGCTACATATCAACACGAAAAGGGAGGCATCAAACTGCACACTGTGTTGGATTTTGAGCAGGCAACCCCGGATTTTGTGCATTTAACAAACGCAAATAGGAGCGCGCATTCGAAGCTACCCGGGAGAATGCAAGTGAAGGTGGTATGTATGGATTTGAGTTCCCCTTATCGTAGCCTAGTACAGCGCTGTTTTCCCAATGCTAAGATAGTCGCTGACCGTTTTCATGTGATAAAATTGGTTCTGAGCACGTTCATGGAGTTTTGCCGAGATATGCAACCGGAGATTCGTTGGAAACGACATATTACCGGCGTACTGCGTACTCGTGCCTGCAACTTAAGCACTACTCAGAAATCAACCCTCAAAGCATTCCTCGAGGCCAACCCCATCATTGCAGCAGCATACGATTTTAGGGAAAAACTATGTAAGCTCCTTAACAACAAAAAGATAACAAAAAAACAATGTCTCTCCCTCATACGAGAACTCAAACACTGCATGGAACAGATGCGGAACGAGGCAACCAAGCACTTTCAGGCGTTGGCAAAGACGCCAAGCAACTGGTTTGAACCCATCATCCGCATGTTCCGATTCTCAAAAAATAATGGAATCACGGAAGGCTTCCATCGTAAGATAAAAGGAATTCAACGGCGGGGCTATGGCTACAGAA
>CALABM010000039.1 GCA_937885815.1 uncultured Verrucomicrobiales bacterium
CAACGAAAGCACAAAACCGGACATTCTTTCTACCAGCAAATCTGAAACAGACCCGCTATCGTTCCGGCGCCGGGAAATATGCTTGCTAGACGAGGGGTGGATGTGCTATCATGGTAGACGTTCACGTAATCGCCTGATATATGAAATTACATCTTCCTCCCTCTCTTCGTCGCTGTCTATTGGCTGTAATGACGATAGTCGCCGGTATAACAAGTCCGACGGTACAAGCCGGCGCGATGCATCAAGATGCAACTCTCCAGACATACACAGACTTTGGTCAGAACAAGGGGCGCTATGTAGTTGACGGGCGTGTGAATGCGCTGCTCCAGTATATCCGCGAGGAGGTGGATAAAGGGATTGCTATTAACTATACGGATGGAACGACTCCTTTTGTCATATCTAACGAGCAGGGGATGATTGACTTCTCCGCCACGTTTGAAAATGGTGCTCTGACCGCCATTTCACCCACATTTACGGCAACTGTATATCACAATGGCTCCAACAATGCCTCATATGGGGAGCGTGAGGTGGGCAGTGCCCACGCGATAAATTACAATGTTATTGATTTGCGTGGTTCAAACGTATACCGTTTGGCACCTCTGAACCAATGGGGCAATACGTACGACTACATGCTTCAGCGTCAGAGCAAGATTGTGACGGATACTGATTACAATCCTGTAACAGGAATCACGAACATGGGCTTGCTGGGTGGTGAATACGTGTACCATTCCGGTTCCGGTGACATGTACATAAAAAAGGAACCGGGTGGAATGCAGGGACTGGCCGGGGCCTACACGTACATTATTGGTGGTATCAATGCGATTCAGATTGCAGAACACCTCGGCAATGGCAATATCAAAATACACCAAGATCCCGGTTATGGTAATGGCGTCGGTGCCAGTTTAGTGAATCCTCTGCCGAATGCTATTCAGTCTGGCGATTCCGGTAGCCCTATCTTCATTTACAATGAAGAGACTCAGCAATACGAATATCTGGCAGCCCAGCAATCCGGTAACGGTGTATGGAGCATAGCCCAAGGTAACGTGTCATGGACCCACGAGACGCTTGATTCCTTTGACCAGAAACTTAAGACCGGCCAAGATGGCATCGTAAGATTAGGCACCATCACCTCCGAGGGGGATTACCACGTCGATAGTTCGAATAGAGCTGTTCAGGAGTACCTTGGTACGGCCACCAACTCTAGCGGCGAAGTCATCGGAACCTACAGTGGTATCCGCAGCGGGTTGAGCACTTGGTCGGACCTGTCCAATGAAAAGGACAAACAGAACTGGTATGCCTATAGTGGCCACCTGGAGCGGTCGGTGCCGGAACTTTTCTACAATGATAACCTCGTTTTTGTGGCCGAAGCTGCGGAAAATACCATTGAGCTGCAAGGTACAGTGGATTTGGGTGTGGGCTATGTGCAGTTTGACCGCGGTGAGCTTGAAAAGGCAAAGTATACCATCGTTGCTCCTGCAGGCTCCGGGTATCTTCTTAATTCTGCCGGTTATGTTATCAACGAAGGCGTAGAGGTGCACATCAGCTTCACCAACCCGAGCGACCACATGTATGAGTGGCGCAAGATTGGCGCGGGTGATTTGTACATAGAAGGCAGTGGTGACACGAATGCTCTGCTGACACTCGGCGGACAGGGCTCCACCTATTTGAACCGCACTTCTGGTTATGCTGCCTACAACGTGCTTGCCAGCAGCGGCGCACGTGTCGTTATCAATGATACCGCTCAAATTGCTCGTGATTTCACCTTCGGTGCCGGTGGTGGTACGTTGGACATGAACGGCAACAGCATGGATTGGTACCTGAGCAATACTGATGTTCAGGCGGATGGTTTCTCTATCAACGCTCTCACGGAAGAAGCTATTATCTCCAATACCTCAGGGAATGCCACTCTTACTTACAAAGAAAGCGGTAATGCAACCTTCCTTGGCTCATTCCAGGATTCTGAAACAGGCTCCCTCAGCATTGATTATCAGGGCGGTGGTGTGCTGACTCTCAACAGTATTCATACGGACCTGAGTAACAACGCAGCAAGTGGTCTGACCGTTAGCAACGGCAAGGTCGTGCTGGTAGGTACTAATACCGTGCATGGTATGGGCTCGTTGAATGGCCGGTCGGCTCAGCGCTTGGTGAAGACGGATGATTGGCACTATGCAGACGCCGCTATGAACGTAGCCGTGCGGAATGGAGCTACATTTGAATTAGGCAGTCACGCCCGCCTGACCGGTGATGTAACGGTGGATGAGGGTGCTACTTTCATCATGCGTGAGGGGGTGAAGAACCGTATGGAATACGTGGAGGGTGGCGCCTTCTTGGAAGATACTACCCGTTATGCCGCCTTCTATGGCTTGAAGGGAGACGTTGCGCTCTCGGGTAACATGCGGGTGGAATTCTCTGATGGTGTGGGTACTACTCTCACTTACAATGGCAATATTTCCGGTGCCGGCTCGTTGGAGATAAATCTCGGCTTAAATGGCGGTATGCTGGAGCTCGGAGGTGATAATTCCGGCTTCTCCGGTACCAAGAAGATTGAATCCGGCGGTGTGATTCTACTGAATACTGAGGCACTGGGTGATACCTCCACCAACAAGTGGGTAGTATCCACGGATGCGTGGATAAGCAATCAGTCATCCAGCTCTGCTCAGCTTCTGGCAGCGGTGGATGAAAGCTCCACCGGTACTCTGGCTCTTTGGTCCGATACTTCCGAACAGCTTGACATGAGCCGCCACGAGGGGCTTACTCTGGGGGCCGCCATCGGTAGAACGGTGCAATATGGTGAGCTGGGTACTCAGGAGGCACTGGACGCCGTGCAGGGCGTCTGGAGATTTGGTGGCGGCGGCGGTGAGCTGGTGGTGAATTATAAGCTCAGCGGTGAGAATGATCTTATTCTGGGTGCCAGTGGACATTCTTCCGGTGTGGTGACTCTCACTAATACAGAGAATGACTTCAGCGGAGATATCACTTTCATAGGTAAGGGTATCGTGCTGAACGCCGCAGATGGTGCTTTGGGTAATGCTGTGCTCAATCTGACATATGGTAACGGTTTCGGGCTCACGAGTGCTGATTCCATCACCAAAAACCTTGGAGCATCGTCGGAAGGTATGGTGACGGTGGATGCCGTCAGCAATCAGAGTTTGGACATGAGCGGCAATCACTCTCTGGCTATTGCCGCTGAGAAAGATGTGGAGTTCAGCGGCGGTATTACTTTGGCCTCCGGGCAGGGCTACCTGTTCTCCTCAGCCGTCGGTGGTAAGTTGACTTTGCTTAGTGAGCTGGATTCTTCTCGCTCTCTAGTGGTTGATGCCCAAGGATTGACGGGTGGTACGGTTGTGCTCGCAGGTAATGATTCTTGGAGTGGTGATATTACGGTGCGCGGTCACCGGGACAACAACGGTGAGGGTGAAGTTAGTCTGCAGCTCGGTCAGGATATGACGTCAGCCGGTAGCGTGACTCTTTCTCGGGGGGGTATTCTGGATTTGGCCGGTCACAGTTTGACTGTTATCGGAACTCTCTCTGGGGACGGCGGCGTGCTGACGAATTCCGGCGCAACAGGTGAATTGATTTTCGATAGCTCTGCTAGTGAGCTCTCATCTACTGCTAATCTTAACGCGAGCAATATTCGCAAAATCGGCAGTAATGTGCTCTCTTTGGGCGGTAACAATGCCTTCAGTCAATTCTATGTGGATGAGGGTACCCTCCGGCTGGCATCGGATGGCGCCTTCGCTAGTGGTTCCACCGTCCATCTGGGGGACGGCACAACCCTTGATAACCGCACTCATGCGCTGAATGCGAACGTAGCTGTAAGTAATGGGGCCGCACAAATAATCAGTTCTAATAATGACAAGATTGTCATACGCGGTAACGTGAATTTGGCGGATGGTGCGCAACTGACCCTTGGTGGTAGCAACACTTCCTCTGTCACCCTGAGTGGCGAAAATATCGGTACGAATGGTTCTTCCTTGATTATAAATGCTAATCGACTTATACTTGATAGGCAAAGTGCTATTTCGGTTAATAGCGATTTGATAATCAATGGTAATGCTACCATCTATTCCAGCGGTAGTGCCGATGCTATGGGGCGAAACTTTGAACGCATTATCGTCAATGGCGGTAAATTGACTATCGGGGAAGAAAGCTGGAGCACCGTTTGGAATATCAATTCGCTGGAAGGTTCCGGTGAGCTCTGCTGGGAATCCACTACGAATCACTACAGCTC
>CALABM010000040.1 GCA_937885815.1 uncultured Verrucomicrobiales bacterium
TTACGGCGGTTATGATGACCCGAACCCGGCCAACCGCTGCCCGCACACGTATGCCCCGCTGGCGTTCACGCCGCGGCTGAACCCTTTCTATGTGGCGCTGCCGTACAATGATATTCAGCGCGGAGGGCCCAAGCCTGAGGCGGAGCGCGTGATACCGTGGTACCGCCGTGATAAGCAGGGGCGTTATGAGTCCGTATGCCGTGGCACGTGGGTGCAGATTTATTACAATGGGCGCTATTGCTTTGCCCAGTGGGAGGACTGTGGCCCCTTCGTGACGGATGACTGGCAGTATGTGTTCGGCAATGCGAGGCCCAAGAACACGTCCAACCGCGGCGCGGGCATAGATATTTCACCTGCCGTGCGTGATTACTTGGGCATTCAGGGCGGTATGGCCGTGGTGCACTGGCGCTTTGTGGATTTCTCCCTTGTGCCGGGCGGCCCTTGGGCACGATTCGGGAAGGATAATCCCTTCGTAAATAGGGAGCTGCGTGATTCTATCCGCCGACAGCAGCAGCAGCGCCTCCGCAGAAGCGGCTCCGGCGCCAGAAACAGACGCGCCTCCAGATAAAGGGCAAGTGGCGCATACCATAAAGTAAGTATATTAAACAAAGGAGAGTTCCCTGTGTTCCGCAATCTGATTTTTGACTGGTCCGGCACGCTGTGCGATGATATGGCCCTGACAATCGAGGCCACAAATTATGTACTGGCGCAGTATGGGCGCGCCCCGCTGGACAGGCCGGCCTTCCGTGCTGAGTTCCAGCTGCCGTACCCTGATTATTACGCGGTGAAGATTCCCGAGGCCAAGCTGGATGATTTGGAGAATTATTACCGCAAGGCCTTTGCGGAGTCCACGGTGGGCGTGACGCTGATTCCGCATGCCCGCGAGTTCGTGCAGTTCTGCATTGCCCGCGGCATCCGCTGCTTCATCCTCACGAGCATGGACCCGAAGGCCTTTGAGGAGCAGGCCCGCGAGCTGGGCATGTATGATTACTTTGAGCACATTCACTCCGGTATTCATAATAAGGAGCATTATATCCCCTCCCTCATGAAGCAGCATGGGCTGAACCCCGCGGAGACTGCCTTTGTGGGCGATATGCAGCACGACATCCGCGCCGCTCACTGCGCCGGCGTGACCGGCATCGGCACCCTCACCGGCTACAACAACGCGGAGCAGCTCGCGGAATCCGAGCCGGAGCTAACCGTGCCGCACCTCGGGGCTCTGCAAGCGCTGCTGGCTAAGTGCCCTGCCCCGGCAGCAGACTGCATTTGCCTGCATGGGCTGGAGCTCCGCTGCCGCATCGGCGTGCCGGAAGAGGAGCGAGCCATGCCTCAGCGCCTCACGGCAGATATCACGCTGACGCCGCCCTGCGCCTTTGATGCAATGCAGGAGGACATCACACGCACCATTGATTATGATGCCCTCTCCCGCCGCTTGGCAGAGCTGGCCTCCGCTGAGCCCACGGTGCTGCTGGAGACGCTGGCCCGCAAGCTGGCCGCCTGCTGTGTGCAGGAGTTCGGCGCGGTGCAGGCTGAGGTGGAGCTGCACAAGTATATTCTGCCCCAGCTGAAGTCCACAGCGGTGAAAACACAATTCAGGCGTTAATTTCCGCTTGTAAGAAGCTAAAATATTGATATAATACAGAGTGCAGCGATACAACCCCGCTGCGCTCTCTTTTATGATTGATTTCAACAACGGCAGCCTGTTCAAACTCTCCCCCGTAGACCCGGCCACCATTTACCCCCGCGTGGCACCCCTGCTCGTGGAGGATGAGGGTATCGTGGCGGCATTCAAGGCCATTCGAGATTCCGTGGTGTTCACGAACAAACGCGTGATTGCCATTAACGTGCAAGGCATTACCGGCAAAAAGGTGGATTATACCTCCCTGCCCTACAGCAAGCTTCAGGCCTACTCTGTGGAAACCTCCGGCACTTTTGACCTGGACTGCGAGCTGGACCTCTTCTTCAGCGGCGGCATCGGCCAGGTGCGTTTCGAGCTGAAGGGGAATTGTGATATCCTTGGCCTCAGCCGCCTGATTTCACAATACATCCTCTAAGCTTCCCCCCCTCTAAACCTGCAGCATTCCGGAGCATTCTTCCCTGCCTTTCTTCACCGGAAAAGCGGAAGATGCGCCGGAATGCTGTGTTATTTTGCTTAATTAGAGGTAAACGCACAAAAAAGCTTGACTTAGCTCTAGCATTAAGGTAGAGTTAGCTCGAAGAATTATGCGTTACCCGATATTAACAGCAGAAGAAGCCGCTGCGCTGATAGAGGACGGCGAGTGTATAGGGCTGAGCGGATTCACCGAGGCCGGCGCCGTGAAGGTGGTGCCGAAAGCCATAGCCGAGCGCGCGAAAGCGGAGCATGCCGCCGGTCGTCCGTTCATGCTGAAAGTGATGTGCGGCGCGTCCAACAGCCCCGTGGTGGACGGCGAGCTGGCACAGGCGGAATGCGTGAGCATGCGCATGCCGTACATGTCATGCCCGCGCACACGCGCCCAGATTAACGGCGCGGAGGTTTCCTACATAGAGCCGCATATATCCCTATTCGCGCAGAACATGCGCTATGGTATCATCCCGCGCGTGAAGACGGCCATCGTGGAGGTATGTGATGTGACGGATGACGGCAAGCTGGTGTTCACCATGAGCCAAGGCTCCTCGGCGGATTTCTGCCTGATGGCGGACCGCATCATCCTGGAGCTGAATACCTACCACAAGCCCTGCTTGGCTGAAATACATGATATCTTCATACCGGAAGATCCGCCCAACCGCACACCGATTCCGCTGGTGGCCCCCGAGGAAAAGATTGGCACCCCCTGGGTGCAGGTGGACCCGGAAAAAATCGTGGGTGTGGTGATGACGCACCAGAAAGACGGTCTGGCACCGTACCGCCCGAATGATGAGGTGACGGATAAGATTGGCGAGAATGTGATTAAGTTCCTGGAGCAGGAATATGCTGCAGGCCGCATTCCGCAGGACTTCCTGCCGATACAGAGTGGCGTGGGTAACGTGGCGAATGCCGTGCTGAAGGCACTGGGGCGCTCCAAGGTGATACCCCCGGTGAAGATGTACACCGAGGTGATTCAGGAGAGCGCGCTGGAGCTGGTACGCAGCGGGCGCGTGACCTTTGCCAGCGGCTGCTCCCTCTCCGTGAGTGATGACGCCATGGCGGAGGTGTACGAGAACTTTGATTTCTACCGCGACAAGCTCCTGCTGCGTCCCACGGAGATGACGAATAACCCCGCCATCGTGCGCCAGCTGGGCCTCATCTGCATGAATACCGCGCTGGAGGCGGACATCTTCGGCAATGTGAACAGTACGCACATTCTCGGCAGCAAGATTATGAACGGCATCGGCGGCAGTGGCGATTTTGCCCGCGCAGCAGCCATCACCATCTTCAGCTGTCCCTCCGTGGCGAAGGGCGGCGCTATCTCCGCCATCGTACCCATGGTGAGCCATGTGGACCACACCGAGCATGATGTGCAGATTCTCATCACCGAGCAAGGTATAGCGGACTTGCGAGGTAAGTCCCCCCGCGAACGCGCTGAGCTCATCATTGAGAACTGCGCGCACCCCGAGTACCGCCCCCTGCTCCGCCAGTATGTGGCCCTCACCCCCACAGGGCACACGCCGCACAGCTTGGAGAAGGCCTATTCCTTCCACTTGGCCTTTGAGAACACGGGCGATATGCGCAACGTGGAGCTGTAAGCCCCCGCTTTCACCACGCATAACGTCCCTGCGCACTTGCCCAACTCCGGGCACCTGCGCAGGGATTTTTCATGTCCAAAAAGCCGCAGTATCACACACCGCCCCCATGCTCACATAGCGCGTGCGCAGCAGGTTGCTGTCGCGGTGCCCCATTTCGTATTGTAGCTCGCTGTAGCTGCGAAAGTGCCGCAGGTGGTACCCGGCGAAAGTGTGTCGCAGTACATCCGGCACCCAGCGACGAAAACCGGCCAAGCGCCGCAGCGCTCGCCAGTGGCGCGCCCACTGAGGCGGGCAGATGCGCCCTGCGGGGCAATGGGTGCGCAGTAGTTTGGCGAGAGGTGGATGGATGGTGACCAGTCTTGCGCCGCCTGTTTTGCTGTGTTGGGGTAAGATGCTGATGGTGCCGTCTTGCAGGTTGATGTGTTCTCGGCTCAGGCGCGCGACCTCGTGCGGACGTATACCGGCGTAGAGCATCATTCCCACGGCAGCAAGGCAAATGCCGCCTTGGTATTTCTTCGCGG
>CALABM010000041.1 GCA_937885815.1 uncultured Verrucomicrobiales bacterium
GTATGCGTACATTGCCTCGTGCTGCTCGGGAGTGGGCATGTCATAGGCAAAGCGTAAATTGTAGGGTATGAACGACGCCTTGTCGGTGTGGTTGCCAGGGAAGTTGGCGTCGGTCATAGAGAGTATGATGACATTCTTGAAGTCGAGGTTACGTGTCTCGAGAATGCCAAGTACCTGGATGCCATCGAGAGGCTTGCCCTCATAAGGTATTGTAACGGTCTGAAGATGGCGGCGTAGCAGCGATACAAAAGTCTCAGTCGAGAGTGGTATATTGCAGCTCTCGATCATGTTGGCGAGTTTTGTAATCTCTTCGGCTGCAAGTAGTCGATTCTCGTTGTTGCGGTCGGGGTTCTCGATATCGATTTCCACGATGTAGGTCACCACGTTAGAGGACATGGTAGCGTTCGGGCGAATCTTGTTCACCACACCGGTAAAGCTCTCACCGGGGAGGGCGTCCACCGTGTAGCGCACTTCCTGACCGGGGCGCACCTTAGCGATGTCAGCCTCATTCACGCTGGCCCAAATCTGCATCTTGCTCAGGTCACGAGCCACGAGGAAAAGCGTGGTGGCGCTCATGTTACTCACCACCGTCTGTCCTACGTTCACCTGACGCACCACAATCGTACCATCCACGGGCGTGGTGATTCGGGTGTAATCACGGTTGCGCAGCTCACTTTCCAGCATGGCCTCGGCGCTCTGAAGCTGGGCTTCGGCATTGGCCATCTGAGCCTGAGCGCTCTCCAGAGAGGCGGCGGCATTCTCAGCCTGCGTGAGGTACTGGTCATAATCCATCTGGGAAAGAGCATCACCCACGCCCAGCTGGCGGGCACGCTCAAGGTCACGGTCAGCCTTGCGCTTGTTCACCTCAGCCTGAGAGATGTTGGCACGAGCGGTAAGAATCTGAGCGCGAGCCTGAGCCACGCTGGCCTCAGCGCGCTTAATATCAAGCTCCACGATGGTATCATCAATTCGGGCCAGAAGCTGACCGGCCTTCACCTCGCTGCCATAGTCCACGCGGTTGCCGTTCACGTCCGTGCCGAACTCCTCAATCTCACCGGTCACCTGTGCACCTACGTCCACAAGCTCCTGAGGCTCAAGAGTGCCCGTTGCCTGAACTTTGCTCACAAAATCTCCGCGTACTACCTCAGTCGTACGAAAACTGATGGTCTGAGCCTCAGAAGAAGGCCAGCAATACCACGCAGCAGCTCCACCGCCTACAAGTACGGCTCCAATTCCCCATTTGATAAATGCATTCACAGCTGAGATTCTACTCCTTCCTGTCTACTTGTCAAGTTATAAACGCTAACAACCCGTGCTAACAGACGGGCCCTTATTTCGGAGAACGCAGCACGCTTCCTAATTCTACATAAAAATACAAAAAGCCGCAAAAAAGATTGTCATTATTTAACTACTTTATAACAATCAAACTTGGAGCGCGGCGCGTATCAGAGCATGCGCTCCAATTCCGCCAGCGCCTCCTGCGCCGGCCCATGCCCGGCAGCGATGGCCTTGTTCAACCAATCACGCGCCAGTGACAAGTTTTTCCCCACGCCCAGACCTTGGGTGTACAGATACCCCATGAAGTATTGAGCGTGAGTGTACCCGCCCTCGGCCGCTTTCCGGCACCACTCCGCCGCCAGACAAGGATTCCACTCCACCGGCTCACCCTGTACATACATCACGCAGAGCGCATACTCCGCCGCATGGTTCCCCTGCTCTGCGGCAAGGCTATAGCAACGGAAGGCCTCATCCATGTTTTTCGTCAGACCCAGCTCGGCATTCTCGTAGGCCTTTCCCAATCGCCACTGAGCATCGGCACATTTCTGCTCCACAGCTCGGAGGAAGTAATTCAGCGCCTCAGCCTCATCCACCTCGCATCCCACACCTCGCTCATACATAAGCCCCAGATTATACAAAGCAATCACGGAACCACCCTCTGCGGCGCTCTGCATCCATGAAAAAGCCTCGTACTCATCTTCTTCCACACCATTGCCCTCCACCAAAGCCAGCGCAAGCTCCATCTGTGCTGGGGCATCTCCCTGCTCTGCAGCCTTGCGGTAATAAATAGCAGCCTGAGCAGCATCTACCGGCACACCCTTGCCAAGGGCATACATTTCACCGAGGTGATAGCACGCAAGAGCCTCCCCCATATCCGCGGCATTTTGCAACCAATACGCGGCCTGAACAAAATCACGGTCCACCCCCTGACCATACAGATAACAAATGCCTAGCCCACAGCAGGCATCAGGGTCATCCATCTCAGCGGCAACTCGGTACCAACGAACAGCCGCTGAGGCATCTTGGGCAACACCACGCCCATCTCTGTACATCATGGCTAAACTCAACGCAGAAAAAGCATTACCGCCCTCTGCTGCAGCAAGGTGTAAGCGAGCAGCTTCCGCCGGATTTTCCGGCACACCCAGCCCGGCATCGTAAAGACAGCCCAGCCAACATTGAGCCTCCGTATGCCCTTGCTCCACTGCCTTAGTGCACCACTGCAGGGACATAGCGTAATCTTGCGGCACTCCCTTCCCTGAGCCAAGGAAACGCGCCAGCTGATACTGAGCCTCAGCGTTCCCACCCTCAGCGGCTCGCCTATACCATTGAGCAGCAAGAGCATCATCCTGCTCCACACCATAACCGAAGTGATAGCAATAACCCAATTCATACTGAGCTTTCACGTGGCCTTGCTCGGCGGCCTTGCAATACCACTCCGCCGACTGAGCATAGTCCTGCTCCACTCCCTTCCCCACATCATAGCAGCAAGCCAAGTTAAACTGAGCATTAACATCACCGCCCTCAGCAGCTCGGCGCCACCACACGGCAGCCTGAGCAAAATCTTGCGTCACTCCTTCGCCGTCCCAATAAGCACAGCCTAAGTTGAACTGCGCCGGTACATGCCCCTGCTCCGCGGCGAGGAGCAACCATTGTGCGGAGCAAGCAAAATCCTGCTCCACCCCATCGCCAATATCATAACAACGGGCTAAATCATACTGAGCTTCCGCGTCCCCAGCCTCAGCCGCTCGGCGGAGCATTTCCATTTCATCGGTAGGTTGTTGTTGCACATCAGCATCTTATCCCGCCAGCCCGACTATTGCAAGCAAAAAAAATGCCCATCCCCCCTCTACAAACGCCCCTCGGCTTTCATATCGCGCACAAAACGCCACACAGTTGCCACGCTCACAAAGAAAGCATCAGCGACCTGTTGCAAAGAAGCGTCAGGATACTCTTTCAAATACGCCAGCAAAGCTTCATCCCTTTTGTGTGGACGGCGTTTACGCTCAGCTTTTTTACGAGTAGTCACAGCTTTAGGGCGTTGAATAATAACTCGCACGGCATCACCTGTTAGTTCATACTCCGGCTGCGGTAATTTAGCATTCTCACAGGCCAACGCTACACGGCGAATACCGGTACCCCACTGCTCAACAATGCGCATACGATGAAATACAGATGCCAGCAAGGGATTTCGCAAGCGCGATACCCCGGAAAACATTTCCTCGCGTGACAAGTTGGCAAACAAACCGCCTGGTGACAAAACCTCCACTCGGTCATCAAAAACGGATACCTGAATGTAAGCATTCTCCAAATAATTGCGGTGCAAAATGGCATTAGCTATTGTTTCACGTAAAGCGGCTATGGGAATCTCGTACACATCCTCACGACGTATCCCTTCGATAACAGCGGCACAACGTAAATACTGCATCAAAAAACGCTGAGCATTCTCCAACTGTTCATAAACCGGACCATGAAACTCTTTTCTGTCTAAAAAATTTACGCGTTCAGCCCCCTGAAACACAGCACATTGAATACCAGAAAAATGAATACTCCCACCCGTTAACAAGCGAAAAGCATTTGTAGGCAAATAACTGCGACCGGATTTCTGCAACAGTTCCCACCCCAATAACTGAGAAAGACCCACAGGCTTGCCGGAATCCCCGATATATTCGCGAATCTCACGGCACAGTTTGTCTATTTCTTCTTGCGTGGCGGCGGATACAGCATGCTCGACCACAGAATCGTACGTCTTGTTCTGCCCTTTCAGCTGCAACTCCCTCACCTTAGCCGGTTCCGCTCGTCGAGTGGTTGCCCCTACACGTACATACACACCTTTTTCTAATCCTTCTGACTTTATATAATACGGACACTGAGGAGATGATGGTATCTCCACCACGAACAGTGATTTATCATCCACCACCAACCACGAAAACAAGGGATATATCTGCGGTGTACAGGTATCGGATATCATATCCGTCACAGCATCCTGCAATCGAGCTCGCTCATCATCCGGAACTCCAACTATCTCCAACGAAGCGTTATCAACCCCAAATATCACCTTTCCACCTCCACCATTTGCAAAGGCAACAAACGTTTTCAGTACCTTTTTATCCTTCGCTGGCAATTCACGTTTGTACTCCAGCGTTACTGACCCTCCCTCGCTGATACCACCTTCCAGCATATCTAATCAATTCACCTTTCGTACTTTATTGTATCATAGAGCCACTTATTTGAAAAGCCTTATTTTTCATCTTTTTTCATCTTTTTTCATCTTTTTTCATCTTTTTTCATCTTTTTTCATCTTTTTT
>CALABM010000042.1 GCA_937885815.1 uncultured Verrucomicrobiales bacterium
AGCTTCACGTCCGGGAGGACGGCGGATCAGCAGGGAAATGGCACGGTAGGCCACAGCATGCTTGGACAGGTCGTCATAGATGATAAGGGCATCCTTGCCCTGGTCCATGAAGTACTCGCCCATGGCGCAGCCGGCATAGGGGGCAAGGTACTGCATGGCGGCGCTGTCAGAGGCACTGGCTACCACGATGATGCTGTAGGGCATGGCGCCGCTTTCCTCGAGCTTGGCAACAAGTCGGGAGATGGTAGCACGCTTCTGGCCGATGGCCACGTAGATGCTGTAAAGGGGGCGGTGGCCGGGCAGCTTGCCTTCCTCGGCGAGCTTATTCTGACGGGCCTGAGAAATCATCGTATCCGTGGCGATGGCGGTCTTACCGGTGGAGCGGTCACCGATGATGAGCTCACGCTGACCACGACCAATGGGAATCATGGCGTCGATGGGCAGAATGCCGGTCTGTACAGGCTGGTTCACGCCTTCACGGGAAATAATACCGGAGGCAATCTTCTCCACGGGATAGTAAGCGGCGGCGGTGATGGGGCCTTTGCCGTCCAGCGGGTTACCAAGGGTGTCCACCACGCGGCCGAGCAGGCCGGGGCCGACGGGTACCTGCAGCAGGCGGCCTGTCGTCTTGCAGGTATCGCCTTCCTTCAGGGCGTTGCCGCTGCCGATAAGCACAGCACCTACTTCGTTTTCTTCCAGATTCATGGCCAGACCCATGACGCCGCCGGGGAACTCAATCATCTCATTGAGCATGGCGTTGCTCAGGCCTTCGATGTGGGCTACGCCGTCACCGATGGCTTTAATGGTACCCACGTTTTCCGAAATGGTGGCTGCGGTGGCGTTGCGAATCTGTGCTTCGAGTTCTTGTACGATGTTGCTCATACGCTTGTGGTGATTTATTGAAAATTGATGTTATGCAGAGAGGTGATGAAGAATTAGCAGGAAAGAAGTTTTTCCAGACGTTGAATGCGGGAGCGGACGGAAGCGTCTGTTACATTATCGCCCACGCGCACTGTCATGCCGGCGATGAGGGAGGGATCCGTAACCCACTCGTAATGCAGACCGGGATGGCGGGCATCCAGTTTTGCTTGGATGGCTGCTTTTTCGGCTGCTACCACGGGGACTGCTGTGGTGATGGTGGCTGTGTGGCGTGCGACTTCCAGTCGCACCAGCTCGGTGAGAGCCTTGAGGATAGCAAGATAATTGCGCGGTTTTTCAGTGCAGAGGGCGGTGGCCACGCGGCGCACGGTGTCCTCCTGCAGCCTCCCATCGGGGCCCATGCAGAGGCGCATAAGGCGGCGAGCCTGAGCCTGTGCTTCCTTGGTAATCTTCATGGTGATGCGAAAGGGGGAATGGCTGATTTACAGCTGGCGGATGGCTTCTTCGTTAATGGCGCGGTGGTCGGCTTCTGTCAGTACCTTGCCGGTCACCTGTGCTGTGGCTGCTGCCACGAGGCGGGCAAACTCACCCTTGAGGGCATCTTTTTCACGCTGGGTATCCAGCTCAGCCTGTGCGCGGGCGTTGTCAATGATTGCACGGGCTTCAGCAGAGGCCTTTTCGCTGAGGTCTGCTTGGAGCTTGGAGGCCGTCTGGCGGGCATGCTCTACCTCTTTCTTACCTTCTGCGTGAGCGTCAGCGAGGATTTTCTCGCCGGTTGCTTTTACTTCTGCCAGCTCTTTCTGGCTGCGCTCATGCATGAGCTCACCCTCCTGAATGCGGGTGCGACGCTCTTCAAGCTGCTTCATGATGGGCTTTACACCGAAGAAAACGACGACCGCCACCAGAATCGCGAATGCGATGAAGTGGGCAATGAAAATGTCTGTATGCAGGCCGAACTTGGAGGCCATTTCCTGTAAGCTGGCGGCGACTATCGGAGTGAACATGGTTGATGCGCGAGTTTGTGTGTAAATGGATGGGGAGAAAATGGGAAGCGGCGGCGCCGTTCTCCGCGGCGCCGCCGGTAATGGGCTTAGCCCATGAAGATGGCTACGAATGCCACACCTTCCACGAGAGCGGCAAGAATAATGGAGATGATGAGCACCTGAGAGAAGGCGCCGGGGTTACGGCCGGCGGATTCTGCGGCCTTCATGCCGATGAGGCCGATGCCAAGACCGGCGCCAAGAACGGCGATGGCGGACTTAAGCGGGGTCAGGTCAGTACCTGCTACTGCGTCAGCGATTGTCTGGAGCATAGTGTGTAATATGTTGTTTTGTGTTTTAGTTTTTCTTCTGCCTGCCGTCACGTCTTTGCTGCATGATCCGGCGCGGCGGGAAGGGGGTTAGTGCGCGGCTTCCTCATCGCCTCCCACCTGCGTCTTCAGGAACAAGGCGGTGAGCATGAGGAATACCAGAGCTTGCACGAAGCCGACAAGCAGCTCCATGCACATGAAAGGAAGCATGGCGTACCAGCCGATGGCGCCCATCTTTTCCAAAATGGCTTCACCGGCGTAGATGTTACCGAAAAGTCGGGCTGCGAGTGCTACGGGACGCACGCAGATGGAGAGAAGTTCAATGAGGCCCACGAAGAAGAAGATGGGCATGAGAGCATACTTCAGGAAGCCGGTAAGACCGCCTTTTACGCCGAAGATGTGACCAAGGAAGTGCTTAATTCCTTGTTCTTTAATGCACCAGATGAACCAGAGGATGGCGTACAGGAAGCCCAGGAAGAGGGTGACGTTTAAGTCCGCATTTGCGCCGCGGAAGATTGGCTGGCCTTCATAGGTGATTTCACCTACACCGGGAACGAGGCCCATGTAGTTGCTGGTGAGAATGAGCAGGAACACCGTGGCAAAGTACCAGAAGTACTTCTTCGTAAGCTTTTTGCCGGCCAGACCCTCAATGAAGTTGTAGAGGGTTTCAAATACCCATTCCACAAAGTTTTGCAGGCCGCTGGGAATGCGCTCCATCTTGCGGGTAGCCAGGCGAAGAATCACCACCAGTACAAGAACCGCCAGGGAGAACATTATCAAAGAGTTATTAATGGGGATGGAGTGGCCCTCCCAGAAGGGGATATCAATGCTCCACAGAACCGGAGCGTCCATGGTCAGCCCTTCATGGTGCTCTTCAGCCCCCACCAGCCCGCCAGTAAGCAGGGCCATCGCAGTCATTTTCTGTACAATGCTCTTCATCGTCACTTTTACTAATCTATCACTCGAGCTTTGTTCCGTCAAGCAGGAAATTGTGTTAAACCTGAGAAGATATAAAATAATTCGGCGTAGTGTCTAAAAAAATCTGCACGGGTCAGCTGTTGGCAAGCTCAGATGCGCTTTTTTTGACTTCAAGCCTTATGGTTGAAAGTGAATTTTTTGGATTGCCGTTGCCGGTACGGCTTTGCCATTTCTTATGGCTGGTGAGAATTTCCAGTGTGAGAGGATGTGGTTGCGGGCAGTCTCTGCAAAAGCGGGGTGGTTGGAGCTGATAATCTCTACTGAGGTAGGTTTACCTTCCGTATTGATATGGATGCGGAGCTGTACGAGTCCCGTGCGCCGGGAGCTCCTGAGTGCAGAAGGATAGGCCGGGGAGGGGGTGTTTAGGGGCGCAGGTGGAGTGTAAGTATCCTGCTCTTGCCGGATGGCAGTCTGTGGTGGAACTCGGCGGCGTCGGGTTGTGTTTGTTATCCTTACAGGAGGTTCTGGGGCTGTGAGTTCAGCCATGAGAAGGAGGGGAAGCTCTAGAGATGTGGTGAGTTTTTCCTGCTCCGGGAGGTGCTGAGGTGCTTCCTGTGGTTGGAAGAAAATGGTGCTTTCACAGTGAGGCTGCACGTTCATGGTTGGGAGGGTGCGCATGGATAGCGCGTATTGTTGCGCTTCCTGCTTCTGAGGCGGAGTGAAGACGGCCTGAATAATTTTGCCGGATTGCTCGCATGGTTCCAACACGGAGAAAAAGAGGCCTGCCGCTGCCAGTGCGCCTGTCAGCATCAGGGTTATGATGAGTGCCGGAAGCGGGTTCTGCTGTGGCCTTCGAATGTTCATCACTGTGGTGAAATCCAGAGCTGGTGGGACTCCGCCACATCATAAGGGCCTGCATAGTGCGGGGGAATGTGAACATGCCGCCATGCGGCTATGTTGGCGCGGTTTTCCATCCAGCCGGGTAACAAGATTGCTTCCTGAAATATCAGCTTATCCATGCGGGCGCAAGCCTCCTCAGCCTGTTCGTGTGTTTCGGCGTTCTGCAGGGAGTCAATAGCTGCATCCGCTTTCTGGCTTTGGAGGCGGAAGGGGGATTGTTCAGCATGAGAATGGAACTCGCTGTAATCAGGCAGGAGGTAACCCGGCATAGTAGCCCAGAAGGTCATCTCATGGCTGCCGTTTTTGAGCTGTTCGCTGAGAAGTTGCCACGGGAGCGGCTCCGGGAGAATTTCTGCTCCGCAAGCTGCAGCGCTTTGGCAAAGTATAGTGGCCAGCAGGTTCAGTTTGTCGGATGGGGAGAAGCTGAAGCGTACGCTCAGTCTGGTGCCGTCCGCTTTCCGTAATATGCCGTCAGGCCCGCTTTCCGTGTAGCCGGCACGGGCAAAGCATGCACGAGCTTCCTCCGGAGAGTAGCGGTACTGCTCTGTGCTGTGCCGCAAGTTGCGGTAGCCGGTGGCAAACTGCGGAAGCCTGCCTGCATATCCTTGGAAGAGGATGTCAATCGCGCGGTCCATGTCCATGGCCTGCATGAGTCCGCGTCTGAGTGTTGGGTTTGTTAGCGTCTGGGAATTTAACGCGATGCCGGAGGGAGGCATGCCGCCATTGATACGGAATCGACGCTGTTGAATTCGCTCATTTGCGCGTTGTAGCTTTTCTTGCCACGCGACGATATTTCTGGTTTGCATGAGGTCGAGTCGACCTCGCAGAAACATCTCCCAGGTTTGTGCTTCATCCGTTAGAAAATGGTGTTCGATTTTATCCGGGTTGTGCGTGTAGCGAAAGCCCC
>CALABM010000043.1 GCA_937885815.1 uncultured Verrucomicrobiales bacterium
CCAACGAAAGCACAAAACCGGACATTCTTTCTACCAGCAAATCTGAAACAGACCCAAAAACACACACCATGCAGCAAAATCATTTGCCAAATCACATTCCGAATGGTATGCTGGAAGCATGTTTAACAGAGAATTACTGGAGCGCTGCAGCAATGCATGCTCCGTATCAGGTTTTGAAGGGGAGATGCGCGCCATCATCCGCCGTGAATTGAGCAACTGCGGCACAATCACCGGCTCCGTTTCCGGTAATATCATGTGCGAAAAGAAGGGGGCCGGCCCCACAGTGGCCCTCATTGCGCACATGGATGAGATAGGCTTCATGGTACAGGGGGTAACGGATGACGGCTTCCTCCTACTGGTGCCGCTTGGTGGCTGGTGGAACCACACGCTGCCCAGCCAGCGCATGCTGGTACAGACTCGGGATGGCCGCCGCATACCGGGGCAGATTGGAACCAAGCCACCTCACCTGCTGCCGGAAAGCCAGCGTTCACAGGTGCTGCCGAATGATGCTCTTTTCGTGGATATCGGCGCTTCCAGCCGTGCGGAAGTAGAAGAGCTGGGCATCACGCTCGGCTGTGCAGTGGTACCGGATGTAAAGCTGCAGCCGCTAGATATCCCCCACCGCTGGATGGGTAAGGCATTTGATAACCGTGCCGGCGTTTACTGCATGATTGAGGTCATGCGCCGCCTCGCTCTGGAAGAACTCTCCTGCACTGTACGCGCCATTGGCACCGTGCAGGAAGAGGTGGGCACCCGTGGTGCGCGCGCGCTAAGCGCAGAAATGGTGCCGGATCTCGCCATCATTTTGGAAGGCCCTCCGGCGGATGATACCTTCGGCCAGAGCGGAATATGCCGCCAAGGCGTTCTCGGACGCGGCGTGCAGGTGCGCCTTTTTGACCCCACGAACATCACCCCGCCCGCACTCGCGGATTTCGTGCTGGGAATCGCCGCGCAGGAGGGAATTCCTTGCCAGCCCACAGTACGCCGAAGCGGTGGCACGGATGCCGCCGCTAGTTACCCAAACTGGCAGGGCGTGCCGTCTATCGTCCTTGGGGTTCCCACTCGCTATATACACTCTCACAACGGCATACTGGATGACCGTGATTTGGAAGCCTGTGTGCGCCTCACCTGTGCCGTAATACGCAAGGTGAATAACCAAAGCCACACCCTTTACCTGCCAGAATACTGATATGACGGCCCCCGGCACCATGATCACCCGCGGAAAAACCAGGGTTGAATGGGTGGACAGCGCGCGCTGCCTAGCCATGTTCTTCATCATGTGGCTGCATGTGGGAAGCTCTCCTGCGTGGGTGGCGCGTCCTGTAGGGGGCGGCATATGCCTGTTTTTCATTCTGGCAGGATACTTCATGTCCGGCGAGCCGGGCAAAGCCATACGCCGCACGCTGAAACTCGGGCTGGCATGGCTGCTCTGGAGCCTCATCACTCTGGGGCTGAGTCTGGCATTGGACCCGCACATGGAGTGGACTTGGGCGAAAGTTTTCGGCATCGGTCAATCCGCCTATAACACCCCGCTCTGGTTCCTGAAAAACCTGACGCTATACCAGCTCACCATCATAGGGCTGACAGCCCTCCGAATACTGCCACGCTACAACTGGCTGATGCTGATAATGCTGGCCGGATTCAGCTATATTGACGAACCGGCACAGCATGAAGGCCTGCGTTTTGACTGGATGATGGCTGTCATGCTCGGTTACTGCCTCAAGTGCGTGTCATTAACACGCCTTGAAGAATGGCTGCAGAAGAATTTCCTGTGCGTGGCCGCCGTGGCTATCATCATTCTGATACAGCGGGACGTGTACCCCTCTATACTGCACAATGAAGGGCTACAGTTCTACAAATGTTCCCTGCGGGTTTCAACGCTCTGCTACGCCGTGCTGATGTGCCAAGGCGCCATGCTGCTTTCCCGCTATCTGCCAAGAGCAAACAAGTGGGCAGCCGTGGCAGGAAGCTGCATGATGTTCACCTACGCCTCTCACCACATCTTTTACGCCCCCATCTATGCCTTCGAGTTTCCGAAGGAATACGGCGCACTTTACTCAGCGGCCAGCATAGCTCTGCTAACCGCTATATATCACCTTCTGGCACGCATCTTCCCCCGCAGCATGAAAGTGCTCACTGCGGGCTGAAGAAAACAGCTTGTCCTCACAGGGTACGAAGCTCTAGTGAGCGGCCGTGAGCATCCAGCCCTTCCACACGGGCAAAAACCTGCACATGAGGCAGGGAGCGCTCAGCAGCCTCACGGCTCATGCGCACAATACTGGTTCGGCGCTGGAACTGGTCTGCTCGAATACCGGAGAAGGACTTACCGGACCCCCCCGTGGGCAGCGTGTGGCTGGGGCCAGCAAGAAAATCACCGCAAGCCACAGTGGCGTACGTGCCGGCATAAATGGCGCCGGCCGTGCGGATGCGGGAGAGCATTTCTTCCTCACACGCCTCATCCACCACCAGCACAAGGTGCTCAGGAGCAAAAGCATTCACGAGGTCAGCGCCGGTGTTCAAATCCTTCACCAGCAGGCAATCAGCATTATCCCTAAGCACCTGCTGCAGATACTCAGAGCGTGAAAGCGTGGCGGCCTGCAGAGCAATTTCACGCTCCACCTCCTGCAACAGCTCCTCACTGGTGGTCACAAAGGCTATCACGCTGTCACCACCATGCTCAGCCTGAGCCAGCAAATCAGCTGCCACAAAGCGAGCATTCGCCGTGGCATCCGCCAGCACCATCACCTCACTCGGCCCGGGCAGCAAGTCAATGGCCACAGCACCCACAAGCTGGCGCTTGGCCTCCACCACAAAGCGGTTGCCAGGCCCGAAAATTTTCTGCACAGGAGCTATACTCTCCGTGCCCAGTGCCAGTGCCGCCACAGCCTGAGCACCGCCCACGCGGTAAATCTCCGTGGCACCGGCGGCCTGCAGTGCCACCAGCACGGCGGGGTTCACCCGACCATCCGGGCCACAGGGGGTCATGGCTACGATTTCAGGCACACCTACGGCACGTGCAAACCCACCCGTCATCAGAGCTGTAGATACCAGCGGTGCCTTTCCGCCGGGCACATAGATACCCACGCGGTCATACGGCACAAAGCGCTCCCCTACCTCGCAACCCTGAGCGTTCGTTCCGCTCCAGTTCTCACGCATGCTGCGGCGGGAAAAATACTCAATGTTTGCCAAGCTGGCGGCGATGGCGGCCTTCACATCCTGCGGCACTTCAGCCTGCGCAGCGGCGAGCTCCTCCTCCGTCACCCGCAGCTGAGCAGGTGTCAGCTCCACGCGGTCAAAACGCGCTGCATAATCGCACAAGGCGGCATCACCATGAAGACGAACCTCGTCTATAATTGAGGCCACACTCTGCCTCACTTCATCGCCGGGGATAGCGCGGCGGTTCATAGCAGCCACAGCGGCAGCATAACGGGAATCAGCTTCGCGGTAAACATTCATGGGGCGGAATTATACCAACACTTTATGTATATGTCAACCGCGCTGACTCATTCCCAGCCACCTCTCTAACAACACACCACACATTTTTTTTATATTTTTTCGTCAATAAGACTTGCAATAACCTGTCTTTTTGTTTAGAATAAACCTGTTTCAAACAAAAGGCACACAAACACTTATCCGTTATGGTAGAAAAGATGAAGAACATCACACGCTACACCCTTGAAAAGACTTCATTTCTCGGATGGAGGGTGTGTATTAGCAGAAAGGGGATTATGATTACCAAATACTTTCCCGATAAGCTCTATGATGGAGAACAAGGTTCTCTGGATGCAGCCATCGCCATGAGAGATGACATTCTCGGGCGCATAAGCGCTGAACCTGCAAATGCAAAAAAAATCATGCAGGAAATGAAGTCCCGTTACTGCGCGAAGAAAAGGAAAAAGCGCAAGTCCTGATTAACTCCATTTGTGTTATTCTTTCAAACCTGTCCTGCTCGCAGCGACAGGTTTTATTTTTTGAGGAAAGGCCGCTCAAAAACATCAAGCGTCCGAAAAATCAAACTTGCGAGGCTTCCGCGTTGGGTACAAATCCCGCCGCCTCGCGTCCCAGAGCAATAATATCATCGCTCCCACCAGCAGGAGGCGCACGCCCGTATCCTGCGGGTAATTCACAATCTCATGCATGGACCCCATGCAGTTGCAGCTGAGCGATAACCCGCGAATCCACGCCTGCAGGTATAAAATAAGAAAGACACTCGTCATCACCAGCCCCCATACGGCACCGCCTCGGTACGCTTGCCGACTCACCAAGCAAAAGCCTACCACCAATTCCATCGCTATACCTATACAAGCCAAAGGCATGGAGAAAAACTCAGGCAAAATATCACTCCGGGTCAGGAAATCGGCCGTCTGCCCTAAATCACCAATTTTAAGCACGCCGGTTCCCAAGAAAAACGCCCCCATACCTATTCTGAGCAGGTTCAGAAGTATATCAATGGCGCGGACGTTCCTCATAGTGCGGCTGATGATACACATGGTGCTTTCTTCTGGCAAGCGTTTTTTATGCCCCGCGAGTTCACCGCCTCGCCTATATTATCGGAACAGCAGAGCTTTACAAAATACAGCTTTCACACTGATAATAAAATCACATACTTCATCTTTCTTAAATATAATGACACCCGGCGCGGCTTTAAGCTTGACTTGCGCCGCCTCATGAATCAAAATGACGAAGTGATGATAAGATTTGCTACAGCCACATTGCTGGCCACCCTACCGGTACTGGCAGAGGCCACAGCCCCTGCCCAGGATACCGCACTTCCCCCTTCCCCCGAGCTGCAATCAGTTCAGCCGGAAACTCAGCCGGAAGCTCAGCCGGAAGCTCAGCCGGAGCCTCAGCCGGAAACTCAGCCGGAAGCTCAGCCGGAGCCTCAGCCGGAGCCTCAGCCGGAAGCTCAGGC
>CALABM010000044.1 GCA_937885815.1 uncultured Verrucomicrobiales bacterium
GTACCCTCACCGCTCACTTCAATGATAGCGGTTTCGGTTCCGGAAATAGTGGCAGACCCCAGCACATCTGCCAGAGTGGCTGCCTTACCGGGAGCCAGAGAAAGGGTGGCTAATGAGCCGAGCTCAAGTGCACTGATGCTGTTACCGGTGGTGGCAAGACGAAGAGTGGCACCGGCACCTACGGAAACAGTATGGGATGAAAAAGCATAGTCACCACCGATGCTTACGGCAATACCATCCGCCACAGATATGGTTCTGGCCGTGATATCGGAGGTCAGGGTTACTGTGGCATCTGCCGTGGTGAATGAAACCTCTGCACCATTGGCAAAGTTTACAGAATTGGAGAACGCTGTGCCGTCACCCCAAGAAAGGTCGCCACCATTCCATTCACAGGCGGCAAGGGCAGCAGCTGTAGAATATACCACGCTGTATTCCCCGTTTTCATTTATGGAGAGGTAATACATGCCACCATACTGCGTGTAGTTATCCTCCGTAATCTCGGTGTCGGAGCGAGTCCACCCCTCACCGACATTAATGGTGAGGTTGCCCAGCGTCACATTTTGGGTGGTAAGACCAAGCTTTTGGGTGGCTATTGAGTCGGCCTCAATATCCTTCAGCGCAGCGTTGATGGTGATGGAGTTGTTGAGCGTGAGTTCTGAATCTGCGGTGAAGTTCATCATCGCAGTCGGAGCATTCAGATTCACCGTCATAGGGCCGTTGGGAATGGCGGTCGTGAGTTTCAGGGTGTAGGAGCTGTTGGCGCCGATGTTAATGGTGTTGGTGCCTTCGGAGTTGCCACCTTTATGAACAAGGTTCAGGTGAGAGCCATTGTCGATATTGATAACAGATGTGCCTTGGTTTTTCTTAGTTTCACCATAAACGGTGGCACCATTGTTCAGGCTGTAGTTCAGATTCCAGCCTTCCATCAGCAGAGTGCGGTCTGTCTCACTGCCGAAGGTGACTGCTCCGTCCACAATGATGTTTTCCCACATTCCGGAATCCGGTGTGCCGGGGCCTGTGCCGGCAAATGTGTCTCCGTCGAGGTTCCAATTCTCGGCATTATTCCAGTCTTCGGCGGTTTTGTTGCCGGTGCCGCCAATCCATGTGTAATCAGCCTGGGCCTGTGGCGCCACGAATGCCGCTGTCATGGTGCCGCCGACGATGACGCCGGTGCCCACTGTGGTTGCAAAGCCGCTAACGACTGCAAAGCAGGCGAGAACGGCACTTCTGAGTCCCTTGGGGAGATGCAGTTTCATAATATTGAGGTGTAAGAATAAAAGACTACGCAGGATGTACGAGGGTACAATCCTCGATTAAACTACCATCCCATGCTACCAAAGCGGCCTTGAAAGTCAAGAAAAAAAAGGGCGGTTAGAGCTATTTTATTTTAATGATAGTGAATAGTTCTGTGAAAA
>CALABM010000045.1 GCA_937885815.1 uncultured Verrucomicrobiales bacterium
ACCTGCCGGATGCCTCCGGAAATACACCCCTACACCATGCTATAGACAAAGAGAAACCGGCCTGCACCGAACTCCTGCTCAAGGCTACCGGCATACAGGTGAACACAGCGGACTACTCCGGAAATACCCCCCTGCACCTCGCAGCAGCGAAGGGATATACCGAGGGCGTGAAACTTCTGCTGCGTGTCGGCCACGCAAAAACAAACCGCCGAAACCGGGACGAGCAGACACCCCTCACCCTCGCAGCCGCGGCCGGTCACAAAGCCAGCATCAAACTACTGGTGGGCGCAGAATCCTTCTCTGCCGCTGATTATCCACCGCTGTATCTTGCCGTGGCTGAAGGCGCTGCTGATAAAGTAAAGAAACTTCTTGCAACAGAAGGCACGGATATGCACGCGGCGGATGCTGCTGGAGAGACCCCGCTGCACCTAGCGGCCGCCGGCCAGCCAAAACTCCTGCGCATGCTCCTCTCAGTCCCCGGGGCTGAGACAAACCGCACAAACGTGAAAGGCGAGACCCCCCTCCACCGTGCCGCCGCCTGCGGCCAAGCAGAATGCGTGCAGCTGCTACTGAATTGCGGCATTGTGAACGTGGACGCCTCCACCAAGACCGGAGAATCCCCCCTCTGCTACGCGGCAAGAAATGACCACACAGAATGCATGCTCCTCCTGATGGAAGCCGGTGCAGACGTCAACCACCTCACCCACAAAGCAGAAACAGCACTTTGCCTCGCAGCGGCTACAGGACAAGCCAACAGCCTTCAGCTCCTACTGGACTGCCCGGATACAGATTTGAACCCGATGGATGACAGCGGAGCTTCCCCCATTATCCTCGCCGCCGCAAGAAATCACCCCGCCTGCGTGAAACGCCTACTGGCAGCCCCGGGGACGGATGCCAACCACACGACAAACTCCGGCCACACAGCCTTGTATACCGCAGCCGGCATGGGGCATGCCCGCTGCGTGGAACTCCTGCTGAAAACCCCGGGCATTCTCGTGAACCTAGCGGATAAAGACGGAGTCACCCCGCTCACGCGTGCCGCTGAAGAAGGGCGCACCCGCAGCCTGAAGCTCCTGCTCGCACACAAAGACATTAACCTCACGGCAACGGATACACGCGGCCGCAGCCCCCTGCGAGCCGCAAGGGATGCCGAACACAGCGCCTGCGTGGAGCTGATACAGGAAGCCATACGCAAGCAAGAACTTTGCAGAATACGCCGCCGCGTACTCACAGCAGTGGCCTTCCTGCCCCTCGTGCTTCTGCCCATCCCGGTATATCTTTACGGGCCGCACATGGCGGCTGCGCATAATTTCCCCAGTGCTCTGAAACTTCTGATGAAGTTGCCGGGCATAGACATGCAGCGCAAGGACGCCTCCGGCAAAACGCCTCTGCAGCTAGCAGAGGAGGCAGGCCATACCGAATGTGCGGCCCTGCTGAAGAACGCCGCTGAAGAGCCCTAAAACGCTTACTCTACAGGACACCCCATTTACGCCGTATAAGGTACCGCCCTTTTTCGGATACTGCCAGATTTTGTGCTTGCAAGCAGCTGCACGAACAGGTAAGCTCAGCATTGATATGAGTAAAGAACTTTTTCCCGAACAGGAGAAGCTGCAGGCACAGCGTCAGCGCGCGCTGGATGCCGCCATGCTCCAGATACAGAAAGATTTCGGCGAGAACGCCATCATGCGCTTGGGTGACAAGAAAACCATGGAAGTGGAAGTCATCCCCACCGGTAATCTCCTCATTGACCGCGCACTCGGTGCCGGCGGTGTACCCCGCGGCCGTATCGTGGAAGTATTCGGCCCAGAATCCTCCGGTAAAACCACTCTTACCCTCACCGTCATTGCTCAAGCTCAGCGCGCCGGCGGCCTCGCTGCCTTCATTGACGTGGAACACGCTCTGGATCCCGCCTATGCCGCTAAGCTCGGCGTGAATCTGGATGACCTCCTCGTCTCCCAGCCGAACAGCGGTGAAGAAGCCCTCCAAATTTGCGAAGCCCTCGTACGCTCCAACGCCATTGACGTCATCGTGGTGGACTCCGTGGCTGCCCTCGTTACCCGCCAAGAGCTCGAAGGCGAAATCGGTGACAGCACCGTGGGAGCTCAGGCCCGCCTGATGAGCGCTGCCCTGCGCAAGCTCACCTCCCTTATCGCCAAGGCCCGCACCGTCTGCATCTTCACGAACCAGATTCGCGAGAAAATCGGCGTCATGTTCGGCAACCCTGAAACCACTCCCGGCGGCCGCGCCCTGAAGTTCTACGCTTCCGTACGCTGCGATATCCGCCGCATTGGCCAGATTAAGGGAGCTGATGGCACCGTGGCCGGCAATCGTACCAAGCTCAAGGTTGTCAAGAACAAAGTGGCACCTCCCTTCACTGAATGTGAGTTCGACATCATGTACAACGAAGGCATCTCCTCCGTTGGCAGCCTGATTGACCTCGCCATGGAGTACGATGTCATCCAGAAGCGTGGCTCCTGGTTCAGCTACAATGGCAGCCAGCTCGCACAAGGCCGCGATGCCGCTAAGGAAGCCCTCCGCGCCAACCCCGACCTCTACGCCGAAGTGGAAGAAAAGGTTAAGGCTAAACTCGAGGAAAAAGGCAAATAAGCAAAATCTTCCTGCAGTAAAAGCACCGGCTACACGCTCGTAAACGGAGCCTGAGCCGAAGGATAACACCCCGTGCCCATAAGGCGCGGGGTTCTGCTTTACAGGCGCGGGATATATATGAGCAAACTTCAATTCCCCTATACGTTAATACTTGCACTGAGCAAATTTATATGCTACAATGCTTCGCGATGAAACCCGTAAACACTATTCTGGCAGGAGTTCTGGCTCTGGCTGCACTGTTCGGCCAAGAAGTCAAAGCTGATCGCTATTCTGATTACTGGGCACCTGAAAACATGGCAAAGCGCCAGTGCACCTCCGTGCACCTCGGTTACCTGCCCCAGCTGCCGTTCCACAACGCAGCTTACACAGAGGCCGTCATTGAACGCAGCGCTCCCGGCACCTACTTCGCACTGAATAACTTCAGCTGCGGTTATATCGGTGTACAGGAACTCTGTGAGAAGGACGCTAACGGCCAGCCGCGCCGTGTTGCTATCTTCTCCATCTGGGACGCCAAGGATACCGGCGACAATCCCCACGCAGCACCTGAGGAAGAGCGCGCCAAGCTTGTGCAGCGCGGTCGCCTCGTCACGACCCGCCGTTTCGGTGGTGAAGGCACAGGTGGTAACTCCATGCGCCCCTTTGCTTGGAAGGAAGGTGAAGTCATTCGTACCCTCGTGGTGGAAAAGGAGGATGGCGAAGACTTCCGCCAGATTGCTGGCTACATCTGGGATACTGAGACGAACCGCTGGGAGCTCATCAGCTGCTGGCGCATTCAGGCCCTGAGCCGTGGCCTGGGCGGCGGCTGCGGTTTCGTGGAAGATTTCATGCGCAACGTGGACTCCAAGAACCATGAGCGCCGCGCAACGTTCGGCCCCGCATGGCGCTGGACCGGCAGTGAGTGGAACCAGGCCACTGAGTTCCGCTTCACGCGTGACGCTAACCCGAACATGGAGATTAACTGCCGCCGCAATCCCGCCCGTGGCTACTTCTCCCTCGCAACCGGTGGCAACATCCGCCCCGAGGCTGACTTCGCCCCGTATGATACCCGCGTGCTTACCCCGCTGCCCAATGCAGCTCAGCCCGGTCAGGAAGTTATGAACATCATCAATGCTCCCAAACTCGAGCAGGTGAATTACTAATTTCCAATACTTATCCTCACTAGCCTCATTCTTTCAGCGAAAGAATGAGGCTTTTTTGCGCCATAAGGGCCGGGCTAGGCGCAAAAGCAATTGACATTTACACGCCTAAGGAATAAAATGCCCTGCCCGCCAACAAAGGCAGTACCCACTATGTACAACGAAGATTTTAAGAACCGCATCATCACCGACCTCGCCGCTCTGAAAGAGGCCGGTCTCTACAAGCAGGAGCGCTACATCGCCACACCTCAGTTCTCCGAGGTGGGCCTGAAGGATGGCAGCAAGGTCATCAACATGTGCGCCAATAACTACCTTGGCCTCGCTAATCACCCTGAGCTGGAGAAGGCCGCCAAGGAAGCCATCCTCAGCAGCCTCCGGGCCACCCACGATTCTCCCGGTGCCATTGAAGGATTCTATGCCACCGCAGCCCTCAGCGGTCTGGTATTCTCCCATGGAGAATACATGGAGGCGGTGGAAGCTGCCACCATCGAAGATGTGGTGGCCGCTGCCCAGACGGTGCAGCTGCACTCCAGCTTCTTCCTGAAGGGGGTGGGCGTATGATGCATCGATACGAATTGCTGAATGAAAACCTCTATTCCTGCAAGCTGCAAAACGGCCTGACGGTGAAAGTCGTCCCCCGACCCGGATTTTCCAAGAAGCTTGCCTATTTCGTCACGGATTTCGGCTCGATCCACACGGATTTCCGTCTGGACGGCAAAACGGTACACACCCCCGCCGGCATTGCCCATTTTCTGGAGCACAAGATGTTCGAGCTGCCCGACCGGGATGTGAACGCAGAATTTGCCGCCATGGGCGCCAATGTCAACGCCTTCACCAGCTACGA
>CALABM010000046.1 GCA_937885815.1 uncultured Verrucomicrobiales bacterium
GGGAGCCCTCTGCTGAAGCTGAATTCGGTAGCTCTGCTGCCACAAACTCAAACCAATCTAAAGCGATGAAAGCTAATCAAATAGAAAAAGTTTCCTCTGGCCAAGCCGAGGAAGATGCCCAGGTTAACACCTGCGAGCAGACCGTGCAGCCCTCCGTTGAAATCAACGCATGCGCTGCATCTCCCGGTGAAACCGAACAGATTGCCAGCCCCCAGGCTGAGCTTCCGTCCGCTGTTTCTACCGATTCTATTAACCCTGACGCCGCAGCCGAAGCTCCCGCTTCCGCTGAAGCCGACAACAACAACTCCAATACTACTACAAATATGTCCACAAATAACGATACCCCCGCCAATGGTTCCGTCTCTGACGTGAATGCCGTCGATGTTACTAACATCACCCCCGAAAACGCAGTTGCGCCCGCTTCTGAAGGTTCCAACCAGTCTAGTTCTCATCCCGATGGCGAACTCGTCAATCCGGAATTGGACACCGTTGTGCCTACCCCGGAGCGTAGCCTGAGCCTCCCCATCGCAATCGCGGAGGAAAAATCATCCAACACTTCTGCTGCGGGTACTGTGCTGAGCTATCAACCGGCTGTATTCACGGTGCCTGTTGGCGGTGCTCTGATGAACGTTTCTTCATTCCAAGTGGATGACTGGGGCTTCCTCGGGGCTGTGCCTGTTGGGAAGACCCGCAGCGAAACTCGCGAGGATTGCAAAATCGATTGCCGCAAACGTACGGGTAATCAGGGTACATACGGTGGTCATGCCCGTTGGGGTGGTACTATTTCAAATGCATTCCTGCCTCCCGGCGACTATATTCTGCTGATTGAACAGGAGAACGAACCCATCACAGCTGTGGCCAATGCATCTTATGGTAAATACGACCTTACTATCGAAGCTTGTCTGCCCGATGGCCCCACGCCTCCCGATGGTCCTACTCCCCCGGACGGTCCGACTCCTCCCGATGACACAACCCCGCCGGATGAACCCGGTAAGGAGCCGGAAGTCTGCCCGGTTTGCGGCTGTGGTAATACGTCTGATGGTGACGCGGACTCTGCCGGTAGTACCGGAATCCCCGGTGATTCAACGCAGGATATTTGCACCCCATCTGCTGAGTTCGGTAGCGATGATACCGCACCTGCTATGTTGGCTGACTCCGGGGATTCTCCCGTGGTGCTGACATCCGGTCTGAAACCCAATTCCGTATGGCAGTGGAAGCTCTCTCGAAATGCCGAGTCCGGCATCATTACCATCACCCCGCCGTATGCAACTCCGTTGCATTTCCTCGAACAATCCGGCAATGCAATGGCCATCCTGACCGGTGGTGCCCGTAAGTATAACTACGCTCTGCAGCTTCAGGATGATCTCGGTAATCCTTGTACGGATAATACCCCCACTCGCTTCTGCCTGAAAAATGCTCAGGGGATTCAGGTTTGCTTTAACTCACAGGGTGACGTGATGTCCGTTCTGACCGCCGAAGGTCGACAGACTACTGCTGAACAACATGCGGCTGTGGTATACCGCGAGAATGCAGCCGGATATCTGGAGTCCGTATACTCTGCTACCGAGGGCTTGATGCGAGCTTCGATTATGGAAAATGGGGCTACTCTTTACGAGTGGTTTGCTCCGCATCAGGTTACTGTTAACGGTGAGGATTATGAAGTGACCGGGCTTCCCTACAAGACGGAGTCTGTACTGACAACGCTGACTGACGGCGTGAAAACTATGACGATTATCCGTCAACAGCAGGGGCTTCCGGCTCATACGCTCACTCGCGTTGAAAATGGTAACACAATCACGATTACCAAGGGTGAGGGTGATGAGGCAATCGTTCGCACTTTCGTGAAAAACACCCCGGCAGATAACTTGCTTGAGGAGATTGAATCGGTGAGCCGAGTTGGGGATGAGGCTCCCGTCAGCTGTTCGCGCACGCTGCGCTGTCGCACCGCCGGTGGTTGGCTCACTCTGGAAACCACGGAGGCTTTCGGTACTCCGCTTGCACGCACCACTTATTATGTGTACGATGCTGAATACAGGCTTCAGAAAGTACTACGCCCGGATGGTGCTTATACTGAGTACGAATACGATGCAGACGGCCGTGTAACAAAGGAAACGACTCCTTGGGGCAACGGCGGCAAGAAGCGTACTCGATATGTGTACAATGCTAATTCTGCCCGATTCTACGATAATCGCCCCATTAAGGTTTATACGGATTATCAGGAGGCAAACTCCAACAGCTGGCTCAATATCAAGGTGGTGGATTATACCTATGAGACCACCCCCGCAGTTGAGCGTACCACCTCACGCACCTACGCAGCTGGCGTAAGTCATCAGCAGGTGACAATTGAAGAGACGTTCGGTACGGCTGCAGAATACGCTTATGCTGTGGGTAAGCCTAAGTTCAGCCAGGCTGTTAATGGTGTCCAGACCGTTCATGAGTATGAAGCAACCACTCTGCATGATGCCATCCATAAGCACTCCGTCATCACCAAGGCTAATGGCGAATTGGTGGCCGCTCAGAGTCGAAAGACGGAAGAGTTTATTGCCGCCGATGATACTGTAACCTTTGAACAGGAAAGTATCTGGGATGGTGAAAACTGGCTGCTTCTTTCTACTACTGCATTTGAGTATGACGAACAGAAGCGAGTAGTCAGGACAACTCGCGGTAATGGTCGTAGTTCTTCCACCACTTGGATGTGTTGTGGTAAGCTTTCCGAAACGGATGAGGATGGTATCACTACCTCTTATGGTTATAACTCTGCACATCAGCTGGTAGAAGTAATCCGTTCCGAAGTGAAAGACGGCGATGTCGTCGTAACTCCGGAAACGATTACGACCTACACGCATGATGCCGCCGGGCGTACTCTTACCACTCGCCGCGATATTGGGGCTATGACAACCACGGAATCTACCGCGTACGATGCCCTCGGGCGAGTTACAGCGCAGACAGATGTCCTTGGTCGCGTGACCACTACCGCCTACAGCGCGGATGGTCTCACCACAACGGAGACAACGCCTGCCGGTGCTACGAGAATCACCCAGAGAAACCTTGATGGTTCAACCGCTCGCGTTTTTGGTACCGCTCAGCGAGAAGTACAGTACAGTTATACTCGCAACGGCAACAATCTGGTCACGACAACAGCTCTGGCAAATGGTAGTGTGCTCGCTCAGAATATCACTAATGGTTTTGAGCAGGCTATAGTACAGGCTCAGCCTAATACCCTTGGTGGATTCATTTATACGCACTCAGAGTACAATGCTAAAGGTCAGATGGTGAAGCAGTACCAGAATACAGGTGAAGATATCGAAAACACCGCATCTACGCTGTATGAATATGACAGCTTTGGCAATCGAGTGAAGCAGACTCTGGCTCTTATGGATACGCCTACCAAGGACAATTCCCCTGTAGTCGAGATGGCCTATTCTGTGGAGTCTGCCGATGATGGCGTGTTCAGCGTCATCACTCAAACCCGCTACAATGCAGCAGGTGAGCCCCTGAGTGCAGTGCAAAAGCAGCTGATTTCGCAACTTTCCACAACTCTAGCAAGCAAGAGCGTCAGCATCGATGTGCGTGGCAACAGCAGCGAAAGTTGGACTGAGTACACCGCTCCCACTAAGAGAACCAGCTTTAACAATATTCCCACTTCTGAAATTACAGCAGAGGCTATCAAGGTGGACGGATTTGCCATCTCGAAGAAGGACTATGTTGGTATTGTAAATACAGCAAGCCGAAGCTACACAGCATCAGGAATGACTCTGGTACAGGTAGACGGACGAGGTAACGCTACAACTTCCGCAATGGATTTGGCTGGCCGAACCATCAGTGTGACGGATGCAGCCGGGGCTATTACGACTACTGCTTACGACATTGTTCATGACAAGCCGTCTGTGGTAACGGATGCCATGGGTAACACCTCCTGCTACAAGTACGACCTTCGTGGTCGCAAGATAGCCGAGTGGGGTACATCCCTTCAGCCTGCTTGTTTCGGATACGATGACATGGACAACATGACATCCCTGCGCACATTCCGAGCCGATGGAGAGGTAATCACCACCGACCCGAGTGAGCGCAGCGATTACGATGAAACCACTTGGGCATTCAATGCTGTAACCGGACTTGAAATGTCTAAGACTTATACGGATGACACCACCGTGGCGAAAACTTACGATACGTATAATCGCCTCGCTACAGAAACGGATGCACGTGGTAATGTGAAGACTCATTCCTATGAGCACGCCCGAGGTCTGCACCAAGGTACCACATACACCGTAGTTGTCGGCACTGCGACCACCGCTTCTTGTAATTTCACCTACAACCACTTGGGTCAGATAATCCAGGTTGTAGATGATGCCGGAGTTCGTAGCCTTGGTTACAATAGTTACGGAGAGAGCGAAACGGACAGTCTTGTAGTGGATGGCGATACTCACCTCATCACTGAAACGAGAGATGGCTTCGGTCGATCTACTGGCTACACCTACGCAAAGAACGGCACGGTTCAGCAGACAGTTACTACTGGCTACGGAGACGATGGGCGTATTGCGTCTGCCGGCTTCATGCATGGAGGTGAATCCAAAAACTTTAGTTACACCTACCTCGCAGGTACCAATTTGCTGCAGGTGCTCACCAAGCCGAACGGCATGACTCTTACCCAGACCTACGAGGCTACTCGAAACCTGCTTACAGGCATGTCATACCATCGCGGTTCCACTCTCGTGGCACAGCGTTCATACACCTATGACAGCCTTGGCCGTCCCACTGCACGCAACACCTCGCGCCAAGGCTCCGTGGTGAACGATACATTTGCTCACAACAGCCGCTCGGAGCTGGTGGAAGCACAGGTCAATGGTACAGAGTATGAATATGCTTATGACAATATCGGAAATAGGCAGCAATTTACTGAGGGCAATGAAGTAACCGTGTACGAGACAAACGATCTTAACCAGTACACCACCATCACGGAAAGTGGCGCTGAGCCCTTCGTGCCGCAATTCGATGCTGATGGAAATCAGACTCTCTTAAAGACCGACACCGGCATCTGGAGTGCTGTGTACAATGCAGTGAATCGTCCGATTACATTCACGAACGCTGACACCAGTACCGTGGTCGAATGCGCGTACGATAGCATGGGCCGCCGCGCCTCCAAGAAAGTTTTGGTCAATGGAACAGTCACGCTCTACCAGCGCTACATTTATCGGGGATTCTTACAAATCGCATGTCTTGACCTTACCCGCTCTCACCACCCCTGTATGTGGTTTATTACTTGGGACCCGTCCCAGCCCACAGTTACCCGTCCGCTGGCTATCCAAATCGGCGGCACATGGCATACCTATGGTTGGGATCTTACCAAGAATATCTGTGAGCTCTACGGAACCACTGGTTATGTTTCTGCCACCTATACTTACTCACCTTTCGGCAAAGTATCGACATCAGGCTCCGTTATCCAGCCAATCCAGTGGAGTAGCGAAATGTGGGATGCTGAAGTAGGTATGAATTATTATAATTGGCGTTATTATAACTTAATTACTGGACGGTGGACTCAGAGGGACAGGGTTACTGAAAAAATGACAAATTGGGCTAAGTATGTGTATGCTGGAAATAGTCCTATTTACCATATCGATTTAATCGGCGATGCCGATCAAGTCGTTGTTAACAGATACGTATATCAAATTGTTGATGACGACGGAGAAGTTATGGGGTCAACCCAAGTAGTCTTAAAAGAAATTTACGATGGAAATAGATTAAAAAAGATAGAACTCTTTCCTGGCTCTGTTGATGATTCATTAAATAATTATGAAAAATTACAGCTACATTGGACACTTTTTGAAAGTGATCTTTCAAGAACCCCATATATAGCAGAACTAGATTTGACAATGTACATTAGCCCAGAAAAAAGACAAGTTGAAAAGAAGAGTCCAAGTGGTGAAGCAAAAATTACGCCACCTTTAACCGAGTCTGTCTCTGTTTCGACAGGTCATAGAATAGAAAAAATAGAAGAAGGTACTGGGAAAAGAGTTCATTCGTTCGGACTTCTTATAACAGGAAGCAAAAATTGCACAAGACCTAAGATTGAAATTAAAGAAGAAAATGTTCCATTTGAAATTTTAGAAAGCGAATTTGATGAAAACGTCGGAATATGGGATGCCAATTACCGTATTAATATAAGAGAATATCAGAATTAATTCTGTAACCTAAAGTAACCCTCATAAATGAGTAGGGGACTTATACCAGTTCCCTACTCATTTCTATGACGAGACAAGCATATGAGAACAGTAAAAAGAAATCATGATGAATTGCTAACTAAAGTCATTTTGAGTCAACGAATCGGGGAGCGTCAGTGTTTTGAACAATCATTTTGATGACACATCTTAGGAAAGAGGATGTACTCCGGACGCAACGAGCAAATTCTAATCCTTAGTCATTATCATCGTACATATGTCGCCCTGATAATTGTAATATGACAATGTTTTTCGTTGACTTTTATTATTTTTTCTGATTGAGTGGAACTAGATATGAAATGCTGTAATTTTAATGCAATAATTTTTTCACTATTTTTGTTTTTTTCTTCATGCCAAGAAACAAATTATCTAAAGTCGCCTTTAGATAATTTTACTGTTGCACCGCAACAGTTATTTGAAGATAGAGTTTTTGAATATTTTTTAGATGTAAAAAGCAATTTTGAAACTATAGCAATAATAAGTTTAAAAATTAAGGAATCTATTATTCGCGACAAAATTGTAGACATCGATTCAGATATTCAAATTGTATATATGAATCCCATATATAGAAGATTAAAAATAAATCACTTTATTCATGAGCCGAGAATAAACAATCAAAAATATAGTGGGGACATTGATATTGAATTTTCCATTGAACCACTTTCATCTAATGCGGGAACAATTAAACATTTTTATGGCTTAGTGTATAGCAATTATAACGACGAAAGTACTCCTATTTTGCGAAATTCAAACGACAACGTGCCGTTCATTCTCAAAAATAGTACATTCGCTGAACATAATACGTATTTTCAATCAAATCTCGCCATCTATATAACGCCTTCAGCTAGGTATCTCAATTCCCATAAATAAAAACATGTTTATTTTGCTGAACGTAGCATCATATAAGAGCCTATAACTACATTCCTCCCCAGCTCTGTCATTATCTTGAATTTCATATATTGTAAACCAACGAGTTATACGAAAGTAAATCATCTCAAATATTAATTACGCTATTTTTTTATAACTGATACATGTCGAGCATTTTTTCGAAATGGAGTGAGTCTTGCAGAAAATATGCATTCTTGGCTTACCTATACTCTGTTCTACTTACACTAGTATAAGAACGCAGTGTTGCTTATTCGCCTCGGCGCTTGGTAGGAAGCCCGAAGAAGTTGTTACCTCCGATTTGGTAGCCAGTGGCTTTCCAACTGATGTGGGTGAGGGTGGGGTAAATCTCATCTTTCCACTTGTATCCGCTATCGAGTACGTCTACCTCAATCATCGTGCCTTTGTAGATGCGTATCAGTTGGTCGCCGGGTTCGAGTTTGATGCCTTTGCTCTCGGGGGTAATGCTCACCGGGGCTTGGCCAGCCTTTTTCAGATTGTAGGTGGTCAGCTTGATTTCTACCACTTTGGCAGCTTCCGGTTTAGTAGGCTCAACGCCGGATTCCTGTGCCGGGGCTTCGGAGGTCGGCTCCACGTCCGTCACGGGCTCGTTTAATTCTTCTGCAAGTTCGGCTTCGCGGGCTTCTTCGACTTCCTGCCACAGGGCGGCTTCAATTTCAGCATCGCTGGGAGTTTCTGTCTGAGACTGCTGCTCTTCTTCGTCCATCAGCCACGGGGGGATGACCTCTACGCGTTGAATCGCATCGTTGGTTGACCTGCGGCGAGGTTTGCGCT
>CALABM010000047.1 GCA_937885815.1 uncultured Verrucomicrobiales bacterium
ATCTTTTTTCATCTTTTTTCATCTTTTTTCATCTTTTTTCATCTTTTTTCATCTTATAACAAATGAATACTCCCCGCTATACTGGTGCGGACGCCTGCCATAAATGAAGGACAACAAGTAAGGCACAACAGCAGTAACCGCGGGGCATATCAATAGAAATCCGCAAAGCGTCTGGCTGACGCTTTGCGGATTAGTACTGTACAACTGATGTTAATCCTGCTTATCACCGGGAGAGATGAAGCCGGCGAAAATCTTGCAGGTAGCGGGCATGACGAGCAGGTTCAGCACCGTGGCGCTCACGAGGCCGCCGAACTGCACGATAGCCAGCGGAGCCAGCAGCTCGCCGCCCGGCTGGTCCTTAGCCCAAATGAGGGGCAGCAGGCCGAGGATGGTGGTGAGCGAGGTCATGATGATGGGAATCACGCGCTCGGATGAACCGGCACGGATAGCTTCTTCCGCCGTCATGCCGCTCATCTCCAAAGCGCGGTAACGGTTCAGCAGGATGAGGCCGGAGCGAATGGCAAAGCCGATAACCGTCACGAAGCCCACGATGGAACTCACGGAAAGGATGGGGTGAATGTATCCCCCACTCAGAACCGAGCTCACCGTGTCAGGCGAAGCCAAGAACACGGCAATGATGCCACCCACCAAGCAAAGCGGAATGTTGATAAGAGTAACCATGGCGCGGCGTACGCTGCCCAGTGAGCTGGCCAGCAGCAGCACAATGAGCACGCAGACAATACCACCCATCAGGTACAGGCGGCGGCCTGCCTCCTCTCGGCTCTTGATGGTACCGGCATACTCCACGGAGCAGCCCAGCTCATGCATGGCGGGGTCCAGCTTCTCGCGGCAGGCGCGGGCGAGGTCACCGAGGTTACTATCCGGCGAGGGGTTACAGGAAATCATGGCCTTGCGGCGGGAGTTGTCACGCAGGATGAGGTTCGTCGTTTCAGCGCGGTATACATGCGCCACCTCATTCAACGGCACCTTCCTGCCGCCGGGAGCCACAAGCTGGAGATTCCGAACGTCATCCATGCTTCGGCGCAGGTCATCATCCAAGCGCAGCACGACGTCCCAGTGGTCCAGATTGCGGATAATTTCCCCCACCTGCATACCATTCATGGCGGCAGACACTTGGTCGGCAGCCTCGCTGATGGTAAGGCCGTATGCCGCGAGGATTTCGCGGTTATACTCCACGTGGATAGTATCCACCATCACTTCACGGTTAGCGCGGGCATCTGCCACCTCAGGCATGGAAGCGAGGATTTCTGCGGCCTTTTTAGCGGCGTTACGAATCTGCGGGAGGTCATCACCGAAGATGTTAATGGCGATTTCGGAGTTCGAGTTAGAAAGCGCGGAGCTGATGCGGTGAGCAATGGGGAAACCGACCATGCCGGAAACACCCGGGATACCGCGCATCGCCTCCTTGAACTGCTCACGCATGCGACGCTGGTCGCGTGAGAGATCCACACGCACCACCAACTCACTGGCGCTCACAGGCTCAGCATGCTCATCATTCTCAGCACGGCCCGTACGCTGGGTGACAGTTTTCACGCCGTCAATCTGCATGATTTTCTGCATCACTTGGCGGGAAATGCGCTCCGTCTCCTCCAGCGAGGTGCCGGGCACGCAGTTCACGAAGAGGGTATAGCAGTCCTCATTGAAGGGCGGCAGGAAGCTCGTGCCATAAGTACTTCCCAGCCAAAGGGAGGCACCGGTGATAGCCATCAGCGCACCGAATATGGATTTGGGCCAGCGCAGGCAGAAGTTCAGCACGGGCATATACATGCGCTTAATGAAGCGGGCGGAGGCGGAATCCCCATCATCCGTCTTCTTGCGGCTAACCTTAAACCAGATGATGCAAAGCGTGGGAATGAGGGTGAGAGCCACCAGCAGGGAAGCACCCAGAGCCAGCATGTACGAGATACCCAGCGGGCGGTAGAACTGGCCTTCAATACCGCTGAGGAATAGCAGCGGAGCGAATACCAGCAGAATGATGACGGAGGAATAGCTGATGGAGCTCACGATTTCATTCTTGGCCTCCATGAGCACGCGGTAGCGGCTCTTCTGTTTCTCAGGAGGAAGGGCCGCATTCCGGCTAAGATTACGCCATGCGATTTCCACGAAGATGATGGCATTATCCACCACATCACCCACCGCCACAGCCAGACCACCCAGCGTCATGATGTTCACCCCCAGCCCAAAGACGGGGAAAAGTGCCATACCGAAAAGCACGGAAAGCGGCATGCTGATGAGGGTGATGATAGCCGTGCGGATATTCAGCAGGGTGAGAAGGATGACGATAACCACCACCACGGCGGCAATGAGCAGCGTCTCCTTACCATTCTCCAGCGAAAGCTCAATGAAGTCCGCCTGGCGGTAAGCGTCCGCATGCAGCTTCATGTTGGCAGGCAAGCGGCTGGAAGCGAACTCCTTCACGGCGGCATCCACGGCATAGGTAAGCTCCAGCGTGTTGGCACCGGGCACCTTCTGCACGGAAAGCACCACAGCTTCACGGCCGGCATACCCGGCATTACCACGGCGGGGAGCGCCATCTATCCGCACATCCGCCACATCCTCAAGGCGCACCACACCATCGGTAGGATGGTCCGTCACGATAGCGCGGCGCAGATGCTCAGGGGTGAAAGCGCGGGTGTGCTGCTGGATGGGGAGCTCCACACCGGCCACATCCTCCAGATACCCGGCGGGGATGCTGCTCTGGGAGGCCTCCACGGTGTTCCGCAAATCAGAAAAGCTCACACCGGCTTGGCGCATGCGCTCAGGATTATAGGCTACGCGGTACTCAGGCAAGCGCCCGCCCAGCACCGTGACCTGCCCCACTCCGGGAATGGCCAGCAAGCGGTTACGCAGCTCGAACTCGCCCACGCGGCGCACCTCCAGAGGGTCCGCCGTTTCATCACCCTGAATGGCGATTACCATAATCTCACCTGTCACGGAAACGATGGGGGCCATCTCCGTTTCCACCTGCTCCGGGAGATTATCACGCACGGTAGCCATGCGTTCAGAAACAATCTGGCGGGCGCGGTAGATATCCACATCCCAGTCAAAATCCACCCACACGAAGGAAAGACCGGTGCCGGAAGATGAGCTTACCTTACGCACACCGGGAGTTCCCTGCATGGCGGATTCCAATGGAATGGTGACGTACTGCTCCACCTCCTCGGCAGAGAGGCCGCCGGCCTCAGTCTGGATAGTAACGCGCGGCTGTTCCAGCTCAGGGAACACGTCCACCGGAAGGGTGCTCACCAGCCACGTGCTCACGGCAGCGAGCACGATGGAGATAAGCACCACGGTGATGCGGTTCTTCAGGCAGAATGATATAAGAGCATTCATGGCTGTTTAGTGATCTTCACCTTCATGGAACACACCATCAGCATGGAAGTGCCCGGCGCGGCGCTGCTGGCCGTCCCCGGGAATGATGTAGCGCAGCTCATAGCCACCCTTCACCACGATACGCTGGCCCGGGGTAAGACCGTCCACAGGAGTCATCCCGCGGCGGCTGGTGCCGGCATGCACCTTCACCATGGCAAAACGCCCTTCCGCCACTTCCACAAATACCACGTCATCCACCCCCACTTTCACCACGGCAGAATCCGGGATGGATACGCGCCCATGATCCTCGCAGGCATCATACAAATCCAGACGGCAGAGTTGACCCGGCTGCACGTTAGCGGGAATTCTGGAGGGGTTGAAATAAAGCTCGCGGGTGCGGGTGGCAGCGTCCACCTCCTCAGCCAAGCGCCAGACACCATCCACCGTCACATGCTCACGGCCCGCAGGAATGGTGGCACGCACGGCACTGAAGTGGGGAACATCGGAGCTGTAAATGGAGGTGCTGATTTCCATCTCAGCGGTATTGCTCATGGAGATGACGGGCTTGCCCTGCTCTCCCCAGCTACCCTGAGTCACGCCCACATTACGCACGGAACCATCCGCCACAGCACGCACTTCCAGCACGGTGAGATTATCCCGCTCCACGAGGGTACCGCCCAGACTAAGCATGCTCAGGCGAGCCTCCACGGCAGCAAGTTCACGCTGATGCTGAGTGAGCTCTGCCTTTTTGTTGGCCAGCTCCACTTCCACATCCTTGTTACGGGTACCAGCGGTAGAAAGCGCGGAAAGGCGCTGTTCCAAGGTGCTGATTTCAGTCTCACAGCGCTCGATGGCGGCATGAATTCTGATTACCTCAGCCTGCTGCTCCATGATATCCGGGCTCTGCAGAGAGTACAGAAGGTCACCGGCTTTCACCTGCTGAGCGGATTTCACATGCAGCGTGATGCGGCCACCACATGGCAAGGCGTACGTCTGCATGGCGTGGTCCGGGGTACTCAGGAAACCATAAAGGGAGTGAACAAGCACCTCACCACGCGGCGGCACGGTCTCGATGCGCATGTTCATCAGGTCACGAGCGCGGGCATCTGCCTCCACAATAACGACCTCGCTGCCGCAGCTCTCGCCGGGAGCGTGATTGTGCCCGGCATGGCCGTGGTCATGCGTGCAGCCGGGGCCGTGCTGGTGCTCCTGAGCTGTTGCCTTGGTTGCGGCGTGCTCATGGGCGTGGTCGTGCGTGCAGCCGGGGCCGTGCTGGTGCTCTTGCGCTTTGGCTATAAAAGCAGAAGCCGTCAGAGAAAGAGCTAATCCGAGAATATGGGAAAATTTCATTGCTGATTATGGGAAGGGTTAAGGTAAAGGAGTTTGGTCTGCACCTCAAGCAGGTTGACAAGGCAATCCAGATAAGCAAGGCGACGCTCGTATTCCAGATGTCGCGCCTCCGCAAGCTCCAAGAGTTTGCTCTCGCCCAGAGAGAAAAGGCGCTCCTGACGCTCTGTGGCGCTTTCCAGCTCACGCAGGCGGGAATACTCAGAGCGGCAATGGCTCTGAAGCAGGCGCTGCTGAGCCCCCAGCGCAGAACTTTCCTGAAGAAGAGCATGCCAGGTCTGCAGGGTTTCGGCCTGCTTAATATCTCGCTCGGCACCGGCCACGGCTATGGCCTCACGGTTGCGGTTCCAGAGTGGCAGAGTAAACTCCACGCCCAAGGCGCCCTTCTCCGTATCGTCATCCTCAGCGAACATGCCGGAAAGATGCAGCTCCGGGAACTGCTTGCGAATCTCAGCACGCAGCTCATCTTCGGATGCACCATAACCGGCCATCTGAGCCTTCACGGAGGCTATGTCAAGCAGCATATCAGCCCCGGGCACCGCCACGGCGGACGGCACGCCATGCGGCAGCCCACCGGAAGGATGAATACCGGTGATAGAAGGATGAAGCCCCAAGCGGCTCACAAGCTCCTGACGCAGCGTAAGCTGCTCACGCTCCTGCTCCTGCACCTGCTTTATAGTTTCGTTCAGGCGCTCCGTAGCCGTCTGAAAATCAGCAAAGGCCACCTCACCCACCTCATGCAAGCGGGTAATGCGTGACTGCTCATCGCGCAGCACGTTCAGGCGGCGGCGCATGAGGCTCAGGCGAGCATCTGCCGCTTGGCACTTGTAGCAGAGGACGTCCAGCTCCATCATGAACCGGCGCTCCTGCTCACGCACATTCCAGTAATCAGCCTCGCTGTACTGCTCCGCAATCTGCTTACGCAGCCCGGGAAGCCCGGTCACCGGAAGCGCCAGCGAGGGAGAAATGGAGTAATTCGTGATATTGTGGGCAAACACGCGCTCCAGCTCCATGCCCATCCCCGGATCCTCCCACAGGCCGGCGTACTCCGCACGCCCCTTACTGCGGGCATGCTCAAGGCGAGCCTTCAGCAGCTCCGGGTTCATCATCAGGCCTATCCGGCGCAGCTCTTGGGTACTGATGCTGCGGCGGGAGCCACACATCTGCGCTGACACCTGATGCCAGTTCGCCATATCTGCGCTCAGGTCTATGGGCTTAGGGCTATACTGCGCGCAGCCCGTCACCATCAAGGCGACTATTGCCGCCATATATTTGTATTTAAGCATTTTCTGTAAAATCGTAATAATGAAAGGATTCACCCCATGCGGGGCTGTGTGAACAATGTCACGCCACGGCTTGCCCCGATATCCCGGGAAAGCCTCAGAAATACGCTTCAAATCAGGAGTGGCAGCATCAAATGCCCCGGTGGATCACCATCCGGCCACTTACCGACCCCGGCAGCCAGCGTTAGACTGCTGCCGTTCTGTTCACAACAAAAACCGGGAAGCGCCACCTCCAGCAGCTCCACACTCAGAACCACGGGCACCGTCTCCTCCGTGTTGCTCAGCTGAAGCTGATAGCCCTCATGCAAGCAGCTCTGCTGCTGCGGGCTATCGTGCCCATGCTCATGCCCATCACAATGGCACTGATGCACCTGCACATACTCCATGTGCCCGCATCCGCAATCCTTCACAAACGCACCCAGTCCCACCGCAGGCATCAGCAGCAGTGTCACCAGCAGACTCAACATCGTCCATAGGCGCGTCATCCGACTCTCATTTTACCCTTTCTGCCCGTTTTGTCAACCTCATATGCGTTTTTTCCCGCATTCTCTGAACCAATACCCGCTTGCCATAACTTAGACTCACAGAGAAAACAATACAGGCAAAAGGCTTGACAGATGGGCAAAAATACACATAATAAAAGCAAGTTTACTACACAAAATTTCTATTACAGACGATGAGTGACCACGACCATGAGTTTTTCGCCCGCTGGATGACGCTGTGGAAGAATATAGACAATGCATTCAATGCAGTTCTGCGGCGAGTACACCTCTCATACAATGAATACCTCCTGCTGGAGAGCCTGAAGGCAGCTCCGCAAGGCATGGAACCCTCCGCGCTGGCAGATGCCCGCGAGCTGAGCCGCCAGCACGTGAACCTGCTGCTGCGCCAGCTGGAGGCGGCTGAGCTCATCACCCGCACGGAAGCCACGGTAGACAAACGCCGCCGCATCATAGCCCTCTCCCCTGCCGGCGAGGAGATGCTCAGCACCATCAAAAACGCATGGATGGAGATGGATGCCGCGGGCTGGGCCTCCTTTGCCCCCTACGAACGAGGGCGCATCATCTCCCTGCTGGAGCACTATTACGCCACCCTCGCAGAACAAGCGTAAGGGAGCGCCACGCAAGGCGAGCTTACAAAGCAATCTGATTTACCAAAAAGAAAACCTGCACAACACTTGCTGATATCAGCAGCCGTTGTGCAGGCTTTTTATAAACTCAAACTTCGAACTTAGTTCGAGGAGTGGTACTCCTGAAGGGTACGCACACCGGCCACCTTGTTCTTATTGTGAAGGATGGCAGCGGCGCAAGCGCGAGCGGAGGAGAGGTCCGTGGCGTAAGATACCTTAGTGTTCACGGTAGCGGCGCGGATGGCCACCTCATCCTCACGGGCGTCATGAGAACCGGGAGTGTTGATAACGAATGCGATATCACCGTTCTTAATGCGGTCCACGATGTTCGGGCGGCGGCCTTCAAGCACCTTGTAAGCGCGCTCACACTCGATACCGTGCTGCAGCAGGTGAATCATCGTGCCCTTGGTGGCGCAGATATCGAAACCGGCCTCAGCGATGTTGCGGGCGATTTCCACAGCGGCATCCTTATCACGGTCATGCACGGAGATGAACACGAGGCCCTTCTCAGGCAGGGGGTTGAAGGCGGAAATCTGGCTCTTCATGTAGGCGAGCTCAGGATCCGTATCAATACCCATCACCTCACCGGTGGAGTGCATTTCCGGGCCAAGCACTACGTCGATACCCGGGAAGCGGTTCCAGGGGAACACGGCCTCCTTCACGGTGTAGTAGGGAGGCACAACCTCCTTGGTGAAACCGAGCTCTGTGAGCTTCATACCGCTCATGACCTTGGCGGCCAGCTTG
>CALABM010000048.1 GCA_937885815.1 uncultured Verrucomicrobiales bacterium
GGATAGGCTTGATGCCGAACCCGGCGGCCACCGACTCCCAGTTGGGAGCGGTAGCCTTGGTGGTGACGATAACCACAGGCTTACCGAGGCGCGCTGCCACGGAGCATGCGACATAAGTTTTACCTGTGCCGGGGTCGCTGGCATCGAGGGCTACTCGGTGCTGAGCTATGGATGCCGCAATGTTGTCGGCGTGTTCTTTCTGGTATGGGAGGAGTGTATTCATGTGATGCAATGTCGTGCGGTAGTCAATAACTCGTCACAATCGGAAAAAATCCGCGTTAACTTTTCAAATTTTTGTGATTTTTTCTGATTTTGGCTCGCAAAAGCTCTACAAAGCGCGGCTTCAGTCCCATCATTTCGGCAGCCTCGTTGGTGGTGTATCCTTGGAGTAGCAATTCTGCCAATTCTCGCTCCTGAGGCGACAGAGCTTCCAGCACCCCATGCAAATGAGATATTCCGACAATATCATTACTGGTTGACTTGTCGGGGAGAAAATCAAAAATGGAGACGAGATTCCCGTCCTCGTCTTCCCATTCATTGTTTTTTAACTGGCTGAGCCCGACTTTTCGCTTATCTGCCAGATACGTTCTCATCAAGTCCAGTTGCACATAGTGCATGCGTTCCGTCAGATAGCTGGACAATGAATATTCCCCCTCAACAAACTCTCTTTCAATAAATATTCCTTCTATCACGAGGCGCTGGGTGAGGTCTTCCATTTCATACTGCGGAAGCTGAAGAGAGAAGATGATGTTCTGGGCGAATGTTTTGGCTGTTGCCACGACTTGCGGATTTACTCCGTGGTAAGTGATTTTTTTCATCACTTACCCATCGGATAACTAAGTGAAATCGCGATTTTCGGGCAAAGTTACACGACAAAACTACCTATTTCTCTTATTTTCAAAGAGAAAATAAAATAAAAAAACCTCACTTAGTCTTTTCTCGACTAAGTGAGGTACGTTCAACTGCTGACTTGAGCAACTAAGCGGAGAGGCTACATAGAATGGTTGTTTTTACATCTTGAAGCCTGCCGGGAAGGATTTATTGGGTCGCTCTTCGAATCCGTAAATGAGATGGGAAATTGTGTGCGATAGACATCTTTAGCTTCCTCAGTAATGGGGAAGTCAGTAAAACAAAAACCGAATTGACAACACAAGAACTCGCGGAGCTTCTTACGAGTACCATGCAGGAGGTTTTTGTTTTCATCATCGGTAACAAATTCGCGTCCAGAGTGAGCCGCATACTGCTTCAGCATTTGTCCCATTAAGGTAGCCTTGTTGTTGCGGCAAAGCTTTTTCATGAGACCGATGCGTTTTTCCACCTTCTTGCCAATCAGTTTCCCTTCGTGGTCTTCGTACCAAGCAATGAGAACGTCCTTGCTTATACCAATATAGTCATGGTGGGAGGAGGTGCGAATCTGTAGGTTAAGGTTGCACCATTCGCAGCCTGATGGACGGGGCATGAATTCGGCATCTGGGCGAGATTCTTCATGATGTTGAATCAGCTGTGAAAATGAAGTATTGTGGGTGTATTCGTACTGCTTGCCATTGTATTGGATTAGCTCGTGGATGCCAAACACGGTGAGGAGTGGATATTGGCAAACAAGTTGGTACACATCAGAAGATTTCCACCATGCATCGGACAGGAAAAGCATCGTAACGGCTTTTTGTCGAGCGATGTTCTGCAGTATGTCTTGTAGCTCAATATACGAACAACCGAGATAGAGATAAACTTCATCGTTGCCTATCGGCCACATTATCAGTTTTGACTCTCTCAAAAGCCTGGGCTTGATTTTGCCGGAAATTCGAAGCAGATTTTGTAACCACTTAGCAAAGTCCATGGGCCTTAGTTCCCACAGATTTGCATCTTGCCAAGTCAACGGAATGGAAAGTCTGAGGTCCTCTTCATCGTATGCTTCATACTGGGAACCATCTTGCATCAGATCTAAGCCGTACCCTATATTGTCAGGATGCCGGACACGAGAACAGGGCTGATTGACATTGGAAAGAGGTGCATCTTTTCCTCTCATCAATGATTGACTTCCAATGCAATGGTTGTGCCAGTCATATCTACTGGCACAACCACCGAATAAATGGATGCAGGAGAAGAAGTCCAGCTTATTGGGCATCATCTGTTCCTTCCGCTACTTCTAGATTCGTTTCCTCATAATTTTCGTAGACCTTATCAGGTCGCACAAACATCCGTCTGGAAAATCCTTCATCGTAGAGCCAATCTTCAATGCCGGGAATGGCTTCAGACTCCAATGTCCTGCGCTTGTGCGTCAAGGTAATCTGGATGCTCTTAGTCTTGCTGGAGCCATGCGAAAATTTGAGGCTGATAGAGGTTATGGTGGACTCTATCGGGACAAGGTAATCTCCATACCCCATGGAATTATTCAGACCGTGAGTGTTGCGCTTGGTGTATTTATCAGTTGTTTCGACGCCTCCGTACAAACGGTGAGAAATGGAGTACGAGACAGACGAAATCGAGATGTTAAGCTTACCGACTTGCGGATTGCTCAACCTTTCAGAACCCCGGGCAAGCAACTGTTGCAGCTCATCTCGTTTAAGATTGAAATGATCAAGATTGTACTTTGGTTTGGAATGCCAGTACAGCGGATTGTCAAACAAAGTAGTCCCAAATCCCTTGCAGTATATTTCGAGTACCGCTACTGATTTGCTTTCCATGTGGATGCGGATATCATTGAAGCGTGTGTCGTAAATCAGGCAATCAACTTCAATGGGCTGTCTCAAGACATCCACAGTTTTGGAGTTGTTTTCGTTTGCCTCTTTTCGTTTCGCACCACCATGAGTGATTTCTACTATCCAGAGTTCATTTTTCATCTGGCTGCGTACTCGGCAAATTCCAGTTCCGTATCGTTTCTGGATTCCCTCAGAGATATTGGCCTCGAAAGCCCGGTCAAAATCTGCACCGGCTTCATAATTAGGTTTGAGTGTGAATTGAAGAGCCCGTTCGTCAACAACGAAATACTCATATCCGAACAATCGGGAGGAAGCCAACATCAGGCTGGCCTTGCTCAATGCCTTTTCCCCGTTGTAATGAAGCATTGCCTGTACGAGGTATTCGGCATCACTTCCACCTCTGCGAGGCAAGTCCGGCAGCAGGGACTCCACTTTGTCAATGTATTCACTGTTGTTACAGCCTAAATGTAAGTAATGAGCAAGCAGGAGAACATCTGCATCTGCGGTTTCGGCAGCGTTTAGCTTATCCATTTCCCGCAGGAAGTCCAGTTTGTATTGGGTGTACAATTCCCGGATTTCTTGCTGCCGGGGCATTTTTCTCTCGTTCACCTCACATGATTCCAGCCGAGGTTCTGGAGCAAGGTTGAAATTTGACCCTTTAGACGTGAAGAAAACTCCTAACTTGTGCAAGGTAGCGGGCGGGAGGGAGTTGAGCGTATTGTTGGTAATTGAGCGTAGTTTAGCCATAACTTTTATGTGTCGTTAATTGTATCACTTGAATGGTCTCTTGCAAGCAATAAAAAAGTCACGCGGATTTTTCTAAGTCATTACGAGAAATTGTTTAGCGGGTGTCATCAATCCCCGCAATGAAAAATCATGAAAGACATCATTATCAAGACCCGCAAAGCGGAAGAAATAAGCCAGCAGATAGCGCATCTGGTAAAGGCTCTGAAAGGCTGGAACTTGATTTCCGGTCTGTTCTATGCAGGAGAAGAACCAGAAGATGTTGTTATCTACGCACTGGCAAAGGAAGCCAGAGATATCACTATGCGGTTATTGGAGTTGACCCACAAATTGGGAGAAGCTGCCATCCGTGGTGATATCGAGGCATACAAACGGCTCAAAGCAACTCTTGCTCCTTTGTATAAGAGAGAAGCCGTTATCAGCAGCACCTGTCAGGGGAAGTTGAAACAACACGCGCACAGTCAAGACAATAGAAAGGAAACCGCAGCATGAACCTGTACCCAGCACAACAGCTGTCATCGGCTGGCAACCGTGAGGAGTTCAGCATACCGGCTACGCCCCTGGGCGACCTCGTCTGCCGATTCCATCTGGTTTGGGCAAAGGTGAATGGTGAGATTCAGCCGTGCATCAACCACCCATCTGTTTACTATCCCGGCTTCACTCCGGTACAGGGAAAGGAGGTTTACAATGAAGCCTGAGCTCAGACTTTTCAGCATAACGGAACTGACCCACAGTTTGCAGGATTTAGACAGCGACATGAGGGAAGAAGAAGTTTTGTATTGGCTTCGCGACCGTGGATATCTGGTATCCAATCGCGGTGAACGGTTCAATGCACCATCTGACCTTGCGCTGGAACTCGGCTATCTGATACACGAACGCACCTGTGTCGAGGGTTCAGGTGGAGGAGTTATCATCACGCTAAAACCGATGCTGACGCAAGCCGGATGGGAGTACATTTTCCCGAAACTTAAACGATTCTCCGATACCCGCCATGATATACGCGATTGACTTTGAAACCTATTATGACAAGCAGGTGTCAATCACCACTCTAGGCATCCACCACTACCTACACCACCCGGATTGCTCTATTTACCTCGTCTCTGTCTATTCGGCAGAGGCGGGGTTCTCCTACGTAGGTGAGCCTGATAAACTGGATTGGCACCAGTTCCATGACCACACCTTTGTAGCGCACAATGCCCGATTTGACCGTGCTTGCTTTGAAAGGCTCCGTGAGCTGGGGATTGTCCCGGCAGATGTGCAGGTCGAGTGGCAATGCACCGCCGATTTAGTAAGTGCGCTCAGCTACGGGCGTTCCCTGAAAGCCGCTGTGGAGGGAGTCTTTGGCGTAGCCGTCAATAAAGACACCCGAACCGATATGTGTGGTAAAACTTGGGACGATGCTCTCCGGCTCAATATGGCTCAACGCCTGGGTGAATACTGCCTTAAGGATGCTTGGTACGCATACCATCTCTGGAACAAACTTTCTCCGTTGTGGAGCGAAAAGGAACGCCGGCTTTCAGCACATACACGCGACATGGGGGACTATGGCATTTGTATCGATAAAGCCTTGTTGGAATCCGGCATTGACCAGTTGAATGACGAAATGATGGCGGCTTCTGACTTAATTCCGTGGAAAGGAAAAGCTCCGTTGTTGTCACCGAAAGCTCTGCGAGAGGCTTGTTCTGAAGCTCATATCCCGGCGCCATCTTCACTTGCAGAGGACAGTCCGGAATGTGAAGCATGGGAAGAAAAATACGGAACTCAGTTTTCCTGGGTGGGGGCTATGCGTGATTATCGCAAGGCTAATACCCTGCATAAGAAATTGACTACACTTCATAAACAACTGCGTTCCGATTCTACATTTTCCTATGGGCTCAAGTATTTTGGGGCGCACACAGGCAGATGGTCCGGGGACGCCGGGTTCAATATCCAGAATATGCCTCGGACGCCACGCTTCTGTGTGGATTTGCGTAAGATGATAGTACCACGTCCCGGCCATACATTCATTATATCCGACCTCGGGCAGATTGAACAACGTGTGCTTAGCTGGCTTGCCGGAGATAATGCCATGATGGAACAACTGGAAAAGGGATTTTCGATGTACGAAGCTCACGCTCGCGCAACAATGGGGTACTCCGCTCCAGAACCGCTCAAACAAGCTAATCCCGACCTATATCGACTGGCCAAGGCTCGCGTGCTTGGCTTGGGATATGGAGCCGGGGCTTCTGTGTTCGTGCAGATTGCAAAATCGCTTGCAGGTTTGGAAGTCACACCTCAACAAGCACAGCGAGTCGTCAACGAGTTCCGTGCAGCTAACCGACTTATTACCGGGCTATGGACTAAGCTTGAAATGGCGTTGTCCGCTAGTGTTGGTAAGGATTTCATTCTCCCTCTTCCGTCCGGGCGCAACCTGTACTACCGCAATGTAGGCAGAACGCCCAAAGGATTGTCGGCTGTTGTTCAGGATAAACGCATCACGCTCTTTGGTGGCAAACTCGCAGAAAACCTTGCGTCTGCCACCGCACGAGATGTTTTGGGAGAAATCCTGCTGAACTTGGATGCTGCCGGGTATCGAGTCGTTATGCACATCCACGATGAAGTGGTGGTTGAGGTTCCGATTACCGAAGTTGACACCGCGCTAAAGGATGTAAACCGAATTATGACCACCACGCCGGAGTGGCTGGAGGGGCTGCCCTTAGCAGCAGAAACCTTTATCTCTCCCCATTACACAAAATGAACTCGATAGATTGGAACGAAGTACGCGCCTTTTACCTCGACTGCCGGAGCTATAAGCTCACGGCAGAGAGGTTTGGCATATCTGCGCAGACTGTAAAAACACGTTGCCGAAGAGAAAAGTGGAACAATTTGAACCCTGATGAACCCTCACCGAAGGTTCAAGTGAACCCTGATGAACCCTCACCGAAGGTTCAAGTGAACCCTGATGAACCCTCGCCGGAGGTTCAGATGAACCCTGATGAACCCTCGTTTGAAATCTCGGTTCAGCTCCCCATGCTTCCGAACCTCACTTCGCATACGGTGGAGTTTGGTAAGCCTTGGGAAGCTGCGATTATCCCCCATGATAAGCTTCCAACCAAGGAGGCTTACCACGCTTACATAAGTAACGCATCTACAAAGGATTGCTTGTTCTCCGGCATTCGCGGCGTGACCGAAATGAACCGGGTCTGTCGCAACAACCCGCCAGCATCCTTACTGGCCATTGTGGCAGATTTTGACACAAAAATCACCGATAAGCGCCGCGAGACGGCTCTTTCCAAGATGAGAATCAAGCCCAATTTCATCTCGACTTCTTACTCTGGAGGGACTCATGCTCTGTGGTTATTGGAGTGTCCCATTCCGATCCTGCCGGGTGGGGATTTTCACCATGCTTTGCTCGACCTCATCAAAAAGGAACTCCGGCTCACGATGGCCTTGGGTACATTGGATGAAAATGGCTTTTACAACCCATCTCAGTATTACCATGCAGGGTGGAACTGGCAGCATATCCACTCCTCTCCCATACCGGAAGCTCGTTGTATCCGCTGGTTCGATACGGTTATGAATAAGCACCGTATGGGCAACCGAAATGGGATTATTGTCCCCATCAACCGGGTACGTGATGAAATGCAGAAACGATTCCCGAATCGCTGGCAAGGCGATTTTGAGTTAGGCTCACGAGGTTGCCGATTCTGGGATAGCCAGGCTGATAACCACACCGCAGCTATTGTTACTGAACGAGGTATGGTCTGCTTTACTGGCCCTAATCCTTGGAGAAGCTGGGCTGATATCTTTGGCGAGGACTTCATCGAGCAGTATATGGATGAACGCATTGGTCAAGTACTCAAGGAGTTCTACTGTGTAGGTAACAACTTCTATGTCCTCACGGACTGCATGGCGCCCGATGGCTTAATCTATTCTGCATGGACGATGCAAAACAGGCAAAATGTGGAAACTCGACTCTCAAAACGATTCGGCTTCAGTACCAAGACAGAGAAGAATGACCCACAGAGTGAGGTCAAAGATATGTTGGGTGAAATCATGGAACGCAACACGCTTGATGCTGCGATTCCTCTTATTTACCGGGAACCCGGCAAGACTGTTCTCTATGGCAAGCCGGTGCTGAATACGAGTTTTCTCAAGGTTCATCCTCCTGACTTGAACAAGGGTAAATCCTGGGGCGATGGATTCCCTTGGATTGCACGATTTATTGAGGGGCTGTTCCCGGACAATATTCAGCGAGAGAAGTTTATGGCTGCCTGGGCTTATAGCTACCGCAATGCTTATCTTGGCGAGCCAAAGAATGGTCATACTATCTTTATTGCAGGCGGGCGAGGTGTTGGTAAGAACTTTCTGACTGAGTGCCTGTATGGCAACAGTATGGGTGGTTACTCTGATGCCTCTGACTATGTGCTGGGTTCAACTCGGTTCAATTCTCGCCTGTTTGAGGTCGGTGTGTGGACTTGTAACGATACGGTCACCAAGGGAAATAATCAGGAGCGAAGTGTTTTCGCTCGCTTCCTGAAAAAGCTCGCAGCCAACCGTCAGCACATCTTTGAGGGGAAGTACAAGGATTCTGTCACGATGGAGTGGCAAGGGCGAATTCTGGTCACGCTTAATACTGACCCTATGTCTTTAGCTATTCTGCCAGATATCGACATCAACAATGCCGACAAAATCAGCTTGTTCAAAACAACTGACGTGAAGCTGGACGACAAGGATGCCGCTGCACATGCCCGGGAGGAGATGGGGGCTTTGTGTTCCTTTCTCCTCAACTGGGAATACCCGGAGCATTGCCGTGGTGATGCCCGCTGGGGAGTGAAGAATTATCTGCACCCTGAACTGGCCATTGAGGCGACTAATTCCGGCTCAACATCGGCTTTTGGCGAAATCCTGAGTTTGTACGTCCGCGATATGTTCGCATCAGATCCGAAGCTTGATAGGCTGGAGGGTTCAGCAACGTGGTTCTTGCAACAGATGCTTGGTTCCGATGCCATCAAGGAGATGTTGCGTGGTACGGTGTCAGCTCATTCCATCGGTAAGAATATGGGAGCTCTGGCGGCGACTGGTTCTTTTCCGCTGCGCTACCAGCGGTGCCATTCCGGGCGTATCTGGTGGATTACCCGAGAGGAGTTCGAGAACTATACAACCAACAACCGTGAGGAGGATTTTCTCGATGAGCAATGCCCATTCTAAGACACTTCAAAAGGGCGATAAAGGGCTCTTCGGAAGCGTGACATGTTCCCCTGCGCGTCATTTCCAAAAACAAATGACACGGCAACATGTCACGGCTAGACGCATTGATATTAAGCGGGTAAAACATGGCGTGTCATTTGAGTTATTTATTTCTCTTATACCAATAGACGTGAGAAGAATAAATAACGCAAATATAAAACGTGAATTTAACATAGTGTATATAAGAGAAATGTTTTCGGGAAATGTCACGTGTCACATGACACGCCCCTGGGTTCACCCTACCTGCCAGAAAGGAGACTACCATGAATAACGATTCATACGCTCGTGATGAGCAAAAACGAAAAGAGCAATACATGACCGCTTACGAATCTGAGGCGGCTAAGAACTGGATTGCTTCGCTGCCACCCGAAACTCGGGAAAAGGCAGAATCATTGGGGCTGCTGACTCCACAAACCGAGTGGGGTATCAACGGCCATAGTATCGACCAGCTGTTGCCTTGCTATGAACCCCGCCGGGAGGACGTTTACGATGACGGTCTGATTGCGCGTCCGTTGCAGAAGCTCAAAACTCATGCGGATCTGGTGAGTTCTGATGGCTGGGCTGCGGCTTTCGACAAGCTGGATGCTGATGAGGAGTCGGTGCTGTCTGCGTTTCTGCAGCAGGATGGTAATCCTCGCTTACGCTGGGCTTGTATTTGCTACCTGCTCGGTCAGGGGACTTGCGAAAGCCTGGCGCAGAAGCTTGGCATGACCAAACAGGCTTTTCATCACCATGTGCGCAAGATGGAGAAACAGCTCGGTCTTCCTCCGATGGCGAATCAACGCAGCGAGAAAGTCCGTGACCTCTACCGCAAGAACAACAAACGCCGTAGCTGATGCGTTTTGACACACTCCCTACAGGTATGAAAAACAAAAATACAGTTACGGTTGTAGAATCGGTGTCGAACGATGGTGCTTGTCATGTTAACAGTACAAGCAAACCGGAAGAATTGGCTGAAAAAGTCACGAATTCTGAAAGTGGTTGTCATGTTAACATGACAAGCAAATGTTATTCGCTCATGGTCCCCTCCGGCGTTGATGGCATTCAAATGACTGGTAATGGGCTTATTGTGCAAAAAGAGTCCGTAACAGCAGATGAGTTCAATACCGTTTTCAGAACCGTACTTTCGATTCACAAATCGAGTTGCTGGTTGCTGGGCGATATTCTACTTCTCGGCGACCGGCAATGGGGGAATCAGTATACGGCTGGCAAATATGAGGAGGCCATCATGGCAACCGGGCTCTCCCGTGGTACGATTCGCAACATTGTGCTTACATGCAAGAAGTTCCCTGTTGAACAGCGACATCCAGACCTCTCGTTTACGCACCATTTGGAGGTAGCAACGACTGATGCAGACCCGAATCAGCGCGTAGAAGTGCTCCAGCAAGCCGCCAAGGACAAACTGACCTGTACAGCCCTGCGTAAGCAGCTTAAACAGACTCGATTTGTTGAGGATGATGAGCCGGAGGACAACTCCCGACCGCCCCAGGGTGAAGAACCTGACCGTCTCGGTCTGCTTGACCTGCCAGAACGAGTGTCCCCGGATGCTCCACCGATGTGGGATGCCATGAAGTTCAAGCAATGGGTGAATAAGCAGGAGCCGGAGGAATACACCGCTGAACAATGCGCCCAGGCTATCAAGCTGACCGAGGATATCGCCGATTTCTATCAGCATGTGCAGGCTCGCCTCGAAGAACTCCAAAACAGCGAAAATACCGTGTAAAAGCATGTTCCGACACCAGAAAAACAGTAGGAATGGTTCCCGCAAAGGACGAATTCAGCGACAATTTCGACTGACAACACACCATGACGGGAGGAGTCGAAGCGCAAGGAATCTATTTACTGTCAATAGATTAAAACAGGCCGACTTTAAGGCAAGTGAAGAAAGCGCACAAACCATTTTTTTCTCATTCCCACTTTTTTCTGCTGTTGACCCCTGCAATTTCATCCCCTCCGGCATGCTGGTTAAGCCTTTGAAAGTCATAAAACAAAGATATCTGAAATGGCGGCGTTTGCTGCCCCTCTGACAAGACCTAAAATGTGGGAATGAAGCCTGTCTCATTCCCACTTTCATTCCCACTTTTTGGCACAATATGCACAAGTTCATTCCCACTTTCGTTCCCACATTTGTATCCCGCTTTTTAAGTCACGTTCCGGTCATGATGCTGGGCGTGGCGTTCTTTATCACCACGCTTTCAGCCGTGTCGGAGAACTCTTTGCCACCAACATGCGAGTAGTTGTAAACCATTGTAAATCAATGTTGTGATGCCGAAGAAAAAGCAAGAAAAAGCGTGACATTGTCTCCGTTTCTGCTAGAGTATAGAAAGCGATAAACCGCTAACTATAAATATGCAAGACTTAATTAAAACAGCATGGCCGGGAGCCTTGGTAGATGCAGAAACCCTGCAATACGAACTGTGGGGCGAGTGCAAACAGCCCCAGGAGTGTCAGGTGGTCGTTCACGAGCCTGATTCGTTCAACCGTGGCGGTATCACCGTCACATTCGGAAGCCAGAAAACCCACAACGGAGCCAACATGGCTATTGTGGTAGCCTTGCCGGACGGCATTCGCCGACTGGAATGGTACAAGGTCACGGAGGACTTCGATGTGCAGCCCATTTCCACCATTATCCACTACCTGCCGGAGAACATGAAAGAGGAGTGGCTTTCCAATTTCCCAGAATAACACCAATACTACCATGAGTAACAAGTACACACCGGAACAAGAAGCACAAGCCCAGAAAATCGCGCTCCAGATAGCGGAAGAGCTGGCCGGGGGCTTGCAGAACATCATCGTCTGCACCGGGTGCAAGGATTTCCTTGCCCTGACAGCTGAGCCTGAGAAAAAGTACATCGGCGGGCTGGCATTTCGATACCCACTCCGCTTCGCCAGTAACCACTCCAACGAGGTACGCATTTTCGCCATGGAGGATGGAACCCGTAAGCTGGAATGGGGCTATGTATCCAAGAAAGGATATCTTCCCCTCGAAACGGAAGAGGGCGTAGCCCCGGAAAAGCTGGAGGAAGTCTGGTGGGAACACACCGCCTGTACCGTTCGCCCGCCGTGGTTCGTGGAAGCATGCCGGATTAAGCTCAAGCTCGGGCGAACCGTAGTCACACCTGGGGCAAACGAGGCATTTACGCAGGAAGAAATCGGCAAGTGCATAAAGCGTCACTCCTATGGCGATTGGGGCGATTGCTGCGATGAAGACAAGAAGACTAACGATGCTGCACTTAACCCGAAGAATCCCTGCCGAGTGCTGAGCGTCTACAAGTTCGATGATGGTCGAGTCCTCTGGCTCATTACCGAATGGGACAGAAGCGTAACAACTGCTCTATTGCCGGACGAATACTAAACATCAACCCTTAACCCGCCCCTGAACAGGGGCTTTACTCGTATGCCGAACATCGTCACACCATCACAAGCCGACACCGTTCTGGAAGTCAACCGCGCCAACGCTATCAAGCAAGCTGTCAGCAAGGTCAAAGCCAAAAAGCCGCTTACCAAAGCAGAAGTGGAGTTGTTGCAAAGTATTGCCTACAGCAGCGAACAAGGCGGAGATCCATCCATCACCGAAACCAGCACGATTGTAGATTTGGCTGCGGCTTTGGGTGTATCGCGCAGGAGCATTAGTAACTGGCGTAAGATGGATGGTGCGCCTGTCCCTAAGTCCAACGGCAATCATGATGTGATTGCATGGCGGCGATTCATACACGAGCATCATTTGGATGGTAGTTCACCCGGCGATGAAGAGGGGCTGAAAATCCGTAAGCTCTTGGCAGAAATCAATGAGCGAGAGTTCCGTCTTGCTGTGAGAAAAGGCGAGTATATCCTCAAAGACCTTGTGCGCGAAGCATGGCTGAGCCGATGCGGGCG
>CALABM010000049.1 GCA_937885815.1 uncultured Verrucomicrobiales bacterium
CTGACGCTGAATGCGAACAATGCAGGAGGAGAGATACTGCTGAGTGGCGCGCATACGGAGGCTGACTTGCTTGCCATAAAGGGCAGTGCCGGAACGGTGACAGAAATCACCAATTCCCGCACGAATACGGTGGTGGGCACCACTACCTTGGGCGGCGGTGTGCTGAGCATGGAGTCGGGCGCTATCCTGCAGACGGGTGGCTTTGCAGCCGTGGCGAATAGTGGCGCTGTGGTGTGTTTGGATAACGCGGTGCTGAACAGCTCGGGTTATGATGTGACCTTCGGTAGCGGGACAACGCTGAGCGTGGGCGGTACGAACACGCTGACGGCGGCTAACTTCAATCTGGAGAGCGGCAGCTCACTGAGTTTCGATCTGCGCGCGAAGAATCAGAACCTAGCGGCTCTGGCGCTGAATGGCAATATGAGCATCGGCGGACTGAACTTGACACTGGAGAACGCCGACATCATGGCGGCTGGTAAGTACCAGCTTATCAGTCTGGGGGCGGAGTCCCATTACGACATCGGCAGCTGGGAGAGCGCGTTAGCCTCTGTAACCGGGGCTGATGGAGGCACCCTGAGCTGGGAAAACGGCACGCTGTACTACACCAGCGAGAATACCTGGATTATCTCTGCCACGCAGGATGCTCAAATCATTGAGGCGCCGGAGGCCGGTAGTGATGTAGTTATCGGCGGTGGTGCTGCGGTGGAACTGGGTACCTGTCTGCAGGGCCACTTGGGTTGCGATAATCCGAAGCACGGCGGACGTCCCGGGAATCCCGGTCAGGGGCATGCCCATATCAAGCCCGGTAACAATGGTAACAACGGTAACGGCAATAATGGTAACAACGGCAATGGTAACGGTAACAACGGCCATGGCAGCCTGGTTATCGTAGAAGGTTCTGCTTACATTAAGGAGAACGGCTCATTCGAAGGCCTGCTGGATTTCCGCGGCGGCAAGGATGAGGAACGTCACTTCTACACCGAGAAGGATCTGGAGGTGCTGTACATCACTGCCTACACGGATGATGATGCTACCAGCCACCTGCACATTGGCAATGACTCCAGCACGGAGACTCAGGGTATTGTCGGTAATGGTAATCTGGCGAAGCATGGTCAGGGTACTCTGGTGCTGAATGGTTATGATTCCGAGAACGAGGAGGAAGCCAGTTCCTCCCTGTACTACGGCACGCTGGGTGTGGAAGAAGGCGCCGTGCGCGTGGCGGATAACTCACAGGCCTATCTGGCTAATACCGAGGTGAACGGCACCACGAATACCGCCGCAGTGCAGGTGGGCAGGGGTGCAACGATGACCGGTGAAAGCCTCACCGTGAGCGGCGAGAACGCCACCCTGCACAATGACGGTAGCATCGCCATGACGGATGGTATCACCGTGGAAGGTGGTACCGTGAAGGGCAGTGGCACCTTCTCCGGCCTCACCATGAATGGCGGCGCGCTGGTGGTGGGTAACTCTCCCGGTCTGCAGGTTTACACGGATGATGTAGACCTCTCGGAAAGCGTGGTGACCTTCTCTCTGGCAGATGCCAGCGCCGCTGCCACGGCTGATACCTATGGCTGGGCTTCTGCCTCCTATTCTACCATTGATATGGGCGGGCACGCGCTGACCTTGGGTGAGAATGTCGAGTTCGTACTGGAGATAGGTGGGGCGGCCTTGGGCGCTCTGGTGGCAGAGGACGGCGCAAGCCTCACGTTCTCTCTGGCTCTGATTCAGAACATCGCCCCTGGCTCCACCCTGACGCTGGACGCCGCAGCTCTCTCAGCCCTTTTTGATAATACTGCGATTATCATCACAGGTGATGCTGAAGGCCTGACGGCTTCCTCCTTGCACTTGGCTGGCAGAGATATTACCTCTATGCTGAGTGGCGCAGATTACACCATGGAGGGGAATACTCTCGTACTCCGCGGTACTGTGACGAATGATGGCTCGCTGACCGTTCCCGAGCCCTCTACGGCCACGCTGAGCCTTCTGGCACTCGCAGCCCTTGCTGCTCGCCGCCGTAGAAAGTAAAAACGGGATTCTCCTGAGCCGATTCAAAAAAGTGGGCGGAACTTTCATAAGTTCCGCCCACTTGCTGCTAAATGAAGGTTGCCCATTAAAAGAGAAGAGTTAAAATAAAGAAATATGAGTACAAGTATTGATTTCTTATCTGTGGGATATGGGTGGATGGAGGAAGATAATAGCATCCGAATGCTGAACTTAAAAAGCACTCAACAATCTTGTGATATAGGTTTCTTAAGATACAATATACAAGCCAAGTGTATTACTGGAAAATTATGGAATCTAAGATTAGAAGCTTCTATCCAAGATAAAAATAACATTCTTATAAAGGATGATAGTGAATCATTCCGTTTGGCTGCCGATTTTGCAGAGAAGTATCTTTCAATTATACGGGGCGATGGTTATAAGCTAATGATAACGTGGCCCGACAGCATTGAACAGCGCTTTAGGCGAAACGCTTTCTATAGAAGAGATGGTTTTCTGTATGAGTTGAATATCTCTAGAAATCAAACGCCATTAGATTTTTTTAAGGCGATTTTTAGCCTTCTGTCATTTGGTTGGTATGTTCCACAAAGAAAAGGAATCTTGGCGAACAACTGTGGAGACCTGGCTAATGATGAGCAAAAAATGCTTCTTTATGGAGCCCTAATGTTACAAATTTTTTATTTTCCAGCTGATTATGATCCCCTCTGGAACTAAGGCGGCCATAGGTGCCGCGGCACCCATGTAAGGCAAAAAGAAACTCCCCGCCGACACGGCGAGTTAAAGCCCTAAATATTCAAAGGCTGAGCAGCTGTTACCCTTTGCCATAAAGTCTGCGTACTCCCAAGGCAAAAACGGAACATTTTTTTCAGAGAAGGAGCAGTCTGCGTGCTGGATTTTGCGTTGCTGAGAGAACCACATTTGCACCGCTTCTTTTTGATTTTCGGTGAAGAGTTCAAAGCGTTGGGAATAGTAAGCGATAGCTTTTTCGCTGGCTCTGAGGTATATTCCGCTCATTGAGTAGAGCCAGAGTTGTACGCGATGATCCTGGAGGTTATATTTCAAACTAAGAATCATGTAGGCAGGCATGATGAAGCGCAGAGCCTCTGCCCCCGTGTGGCATATCCCCTCCTCACAGGCAAGCAACAGAGCAGGGGAGATTTTGCTCCAATCCTTGCGTTCCTCACGCTTGTGCAAATCATTCATTATCGCTTGTGAAGAACGCGCAAATACATCATCTTGCGCGGCAGACCCCAGCAGAACATTCTTTTCCTTCACACACTTCACCCCTTTGAATGCTTTTTCTATCAGGCGCTGCAAGTCAAAATCCCATGCCTGATTTTGTTGACCAGATAAAAAATCGGCATGCTTTTGCGCTGATTGTAAAATCTCGTCTAAAAAATTATTCTTCATTGTAAAGTCTTATTTACTATAAACGTCGCGGCGTGTTCATAAAATGTCAATGTGTCTCTAGACCTGCCGATGGCGGGAATAAATCCAGTTCGATATTTTGCCGGAAAAATAACTCAGTCCAATAGCGTTGGAGTTTTCTGGGCATATATCTATGCTCAATGCCCCGGTTTTGAAACTGCCTATCACGGGCTTCATACCTAAGGCCATAATAACGCCTATAGATAACATGAATGATTTCCATGTTGCTTTCTCTTTCGAGAGCGGAGAGGTAATGGGCCGCCTCCCTATCTCCCAATTCTTTCATGATATAGAGAAGTTGAAGGCTGAATGAAGATAGGTCCCAATTATGCTTTTGTCTAAACTCCTGAGGGTGTACGGACTCTAGAAGTTCCAGCTGTAAATCCACTTCCTCCAAGGCAGCTGAGTAGGTCCCGCAAATGATTCCTGACTCTGGAGTTCTTCGAACTTGTTCGTAAAAGGGATTTTCTTCCTGCGGGGATGCCATAATACAGGTGGCCAAAAGAAAGAATAAAACAACGCTTGCTCGCTGAAAAAGAAACAAACTCATGCTGTTTTAAGATGCTGTTTTAAACTGGCGCCATTCTTTCGACACTCAGGAAGCCAATTTAAGCCCCCTCACTTGTGTACCTCTGGCGTGTGCAATCTTTATATCATTCCATACCCTCTGATGTCAATCCATTTTTGGTGCGATTTTGTAGCGTAGGCATGGCATCCCGAGCGTAGCGACGCGAGCCGTGCCGGAGCGGAAAAATCGCGCCAAAAATTCGCCGGAAGGGGGGTGGCGCTGTTTTCTCGATACATGAGCGGACTGCTATTTTTCAGTGCTGAATGTGGTCTTTCTCGATTATAATACTCCATCCATTCAGCTGTCATTTCTATCGCATCTTCCTCGTAAAGCTGCTCTATGGCTCGTTCGGTTGCCGGTTCATCCTTCAAGGTACGTTTCTTGTAGTATGTGCTGCTGCGAGCCAATCCCAGCAACTCGCATTGACGTTTGCGCGAAGGGGCTTTCCCATCAATATCCAGGAGTTGGCGTCGTTGCGCTACAGTCCCAACTCCTTGGCTTTTTTTGACAGCCAATCCAGTTCGAACTCACGCTTGCCAAGAAGACGCTCAAGATTGGCAATGCGTTCGTCCTTTTTCTCCATCTCTGTTTTGCGTCCGCCTCGGCGGAAACATTCTCCAAGCATCTCCTTTGCCTGTTTTTTCCAGTCCTTTACTAAATCCGGACTGATGCCGTACTCAGATGCTATCTGAGCATGCGTCTTTGCGCCGGTGAGCGCTTCCAATGCTACCTTTTCCTTGAACTTTGCGGCGTAGCGACCTCTCTTGTGTATTTTTTTCGTTTTGCATGTCTGTGTGTTGGTTGGATTATACACGCACACGATGCTTTGCACAAGAAAAAGGGGGCTTAAACAGGTGTCTTAAAATCAGGTGCCATTATATAAAATCTCGTCTAAAAAATTATTCTTCATTGTAAAGTTAAGTTTGCCATAAATGGATGCATGATGCAACATTGTAAGAGCTATGCTCAATGTGCACCATGGAAAAAATTAACGGCCAAAAACATTTATGTACGTTTCTCCGGTAATCTGATTTATTATAGCCCTCATCGTGTAATTTCCAGATTCCTTTTCTAGGAAACGGAGATTCATCAAATTGACCTCGCCATAAAACAAACAATAATTTTCATGCAATGGTTTAAATTCTGAGAGTTGCAATTCTCTACCATTTTCTGCTTCTATCCAGCCATGCTCAAAGAAATCAGTGTATGAATTTACAACTCCATATATATGGCTTATTTCGCCAGTAAGAGCCCAGCCCTCAGAAGACGATTTTTTAACATCTAATGGGGGAATGTCATCCTGATATTGATTTTGGCTAAATATTACAACGAGCGTAACAAAAAGAAAAATGGAGAAAATTAACAAGCAATTTCTCTTCCAGAGTTTTCGCTTTAGATGTTCTTTCATTTCGGTGCGAATCTCCTCTCTTTATTCTCTAGCTCCATTTTCTATGAGCAAGTCGTGCACAAGTTTAACTCTTTCTGCTGTGCGATATGATCGCATGTTTTCAGTTGCTTCAGCATAAAGGGCGGGGCGCCTTGAATGTATATTTATTAAAGGCGTTATCGAGTTTTCTGGCCGCTGATTGCCATTGCTTATAGATCGCTGATTAGGGTCAGCCCCGTGTTCCAACAGCCATTTAGCTACTGGATAGGTAATAAAATCTGTCCGTCGTGTGAGAGGATATTGTATTTCCTTAGAATTGCTGCCATACACTACCGGAGCAGTAGCATTCAAACCATGCATAATAAATAAGGCGTATTCTTCTTCACTTGTTCCAAATTGTGAGGACATCCGTTGTGGAGAGGAGCCATATTTCAACAAAAGATGTATAGCCGCTAATCTAGAGCTTAATTGTGTCCTATCTGCATTTACAGGAGCCCACTCAAGAGCATCTATCGGTAATCGTTTAAGGCTGTCTCCTTCCATAGGCTGATTAGGATTGTTTCCTGCTATGAGTATATTTTCCAATTCTCCTATGGTGTGTGCATCACACCAAGGAGAAGGCGGCGAAAGAAACATATCCCAGAAAACTCTAGTGTCTTTACTTACGTTAACCATTTTGTCCACGTGCGAAAACAAATCGGTAATGTCCATGTGCTCATGGGTACAACTACACAACGAAAGCAGACACACAAAAATATAACAAATTCTTTTATTCATGCTGGAGTTAATTGTAGCTTACAAGCGTCTTCATGTCAAGATTTAGAGTATCATCTGATAGAGGAGCTTTACTGCAATAATCTCGGAATGAAGCACATCAAGCAAAAACCTCCGACGCTTGCGTTCTGACTGTTTTTATTGACTCTGATGCTTTGTGTATGTTGGTTAGTAAATTGCTGTCTTTTAACGGGCAATATATGCGGTGCGTTCCTAGTTGCTGGATGTTTTGTATTTCAACTTGGAATATAAATAAAAAAAGATGATAAGAGACGCTAAATTGAATTGCGAGAGCAACATTAATCCGTTAAAATGCAAAATTTGAATGAAAATAAGTGATGAAACGATGAAATGAACTAATGTAGGCACCATGGATAAAAAGAAAGCTAGGCCTTTTGCATGTTCTTTATCGTTAATTTTGCGAACTAAACAAATAGACGGGAAAATGCTGACTAATGAAAGAACAAAAGAAACCATAATAGATAACAAGCCTCCAAGAATATATCCTCTTGTGTCGGTTGACACCAAATGCGGATAGGCGCCGGCGACTGAAATAAAAAATATGGGATTCACGAATGACATCAATACACAAAGTATTGGATAATATATAAATGAAATAGTTAAATTTGTCTTCATTCTATTTGCCCTTTTTATTTCTCGCCTCTCTCTCTTGTGCGTGCGTCTCGAATCATGTTGAAAGTCTTGTTTACTTCATCCTCTTCGTAAGATTCTTGTACAAGACACTTTTTTGCGCCATCTCGTATCATGAGGCAGTAAAAAATACGGGTGGTGCTTCCTCTGCCGATCTGATTGGCGCTAGATTGGGTCGGGCTTTGCACCGTATTACGTACAATGGAAAGAATTGTGTTTTTGTCATTATCATATTTTACATATTTCCATTGTATTGAAAATAAAATTTTTCGAACTTCAATGCTGTCTTTATTTATCTCTACTATTGTTTTTCCAAAAAGAGGATTGAGAGCCCCTAAAAACATTGCGGCAATCCATGCAAGCGGCCAAATTATAGCAAAGAAAAGCATGAGGCTTACCTGAACCATATCATTCGTCTCAGACATATGGTATAAAGCACCTTTCCAAAAGAGAAAGGAAACTATGGGGCTCGATATGCCTAACAAAAGAGTCGCTACGACAATGGGGTGGGGAGTCGATTTATTGTTTTTAATGGTAATAACATTCATGCCTTGTTACATTATCATCTATTTACTTGTAATGATATTTAAAAATGCTCTGAGACATTACGCATGGATTGTACTGATGGAACCCGCGAGTTAAAAGAATAAAGCTCAGAAATAAAATCGCTATGAGATTGGGGGCGCATGTGGAGTAAAGTATATTGACTTCTTCGAAAAAAATTATCCGATATCAGTTAATTCGGTGGCTATTTTTTGGATTAGATTTTTTAAATTGGGTTTGGGTCTGTATATGAATTCTCTCGAGATATTTTCCGAGTACAGGAGTCCTAGTTTTTCCAGCTTGTTCAGGTCGGTACGTGCCGTTTGGCGTACAACGTCGTATGTGCGACAGTGTGCGGTAACAGACGTGTATGTGTCCGGATGATGTATGAAATAGAGTAAGACTTGCCTTTGCCTTGGATTGAGTGTCGGTAATCCACATTCAAGAATATGCTGAAACGCGTTTTTAGCATCCTTTTTTTGCCGTACATGTTCCATTAAGTCATTAATAGAGTTTAGTATGGTTTTTAACTGGTTAATGATAAAATAGTTCAAATCATTTTCATCTTCCTCGGTGTTGAGAAAGGCTTCATAATAATAGCGAGGATGGTTGAATATGTCTCGTGAAATAGAGATGAATTCAAACAACCAATAGCCGGATTTCAGCATGCACCAATAGAAGAGAGCTCGTGCGGTTCTGCCATTGCCATCTACAAAGGGGTGGTCGTATGCTAATTGAAAATGTAGGATAATGGCTCGGATAACAGGGTGGATATAATATTCGCTCTCGTCTTCCCCATTAGCAAAGTTGCAGAGGGCTTCTAGACGCATGGGAAGTTCGTCTGCTGCAGGGGGGATGTGGATTATATCACCCGTGCGTATATCTTCAATGCACACCTTATCTTCTGTGCTGCGTAGAGCCCCGGCTTTTTCCGGTGTTTTTAATGTCCCTTCCACCATGCTGCGGTGCAGAGAAAGAATAAACGCCGGAGTAAGAGCTTTGTCCTTATTTTCCAGTATCATTTTCATGGTGAGGTAGTTATTCATCACCATGCGTTCGTGCTCATTCCTAGGGAGCCTGTTATCACGTATAATCTGTTGCGCCTCGGACCTAGTTACAACGGCACCTTCCATCATGCTCGACATGATAGCTTCTTCCTCCAGTGAGGTTAGCAGGTACTTGTCTCTTTCTCTGTCACAAAATATCTCATTGGCATCAGTTAGTACCATGTTGCCACCTTTGCGGTCTATTAAGTGCAGATATTGTTGAATACATTGTGTCGGAGCATAGCTGAATGCTTGCCCTTTCGCTGAATGCAAGGGTATATTTTGTCTGGCTTGTGCACGGTGTAATTTAATCCCAAGCCACCATTGTGCTGTTGTTAAGCCCTCCGGGGCTTTTCGGTATTGCAGTTCTTGCCAGCTCAGGTAACGCTCCATGTTGAGCGCCTCGTGCTTTGCTGCTTTCATTATTTCCAGAATGTTGCTCGTGTCCTCTTGGAAGAGCTCTGTTAATAATGGTACTGCTTTTCTTCGCTTCATGGCTTGATTGTACCATATCGACCATAAAAATCAATCCTTATCGGCTAATTTTATAAAAAATTAGCCGATAAGGCAAAAAAGTTCCATTGTGAAAAATGTAAAAATAGGTCATTGTCTATTTATAATCATAATACAAGAGCGCTGTTTTTATTTGCGGAGGCTTTTGGTTTTTACTTTATATCGGCTAATTTAGCTGTAAATTAGCTGGTATTAGCCGATGTCTGCTAATTGCGCAACAGAGTTTTTGAATTAGCCACAAGCAAAAACCTCCGACACTTTCGTATCGGAGGTTTTAGTAGCCTTTTTGTGACTGTGAATTTTAGCAACTCTAAAAGATTGTATATAAATGCATTGCGAGAAATGACGCCATTTTCTGAAAATTACCCCGAAATTTGCCATATCTCATAACGGGTTGCAGGAAGTTTCAGAAAGTGCTTGTTTTCAGAGTTTTATAAAACGCGTTAACATTACGTACACATATTCTCATTGAGGTAAATTTATGACATGATTTAGGGATAAACATGTTGCATTCGGGTGAACTTGTCGCCCCAGGTAGACGTACTCGATAGCGGATACAAGTGGAAAGATGAGGTTTACCCCACCCTCACCCACATCAGCTGGAAAGCCACAGGCTACCAAATCGGAGGTAACAACTTCTTCGGGCTACCTACCAAGCGCCGGGGCGAGTAAGGCATGCCCACTCCTCCCAATGGGCTTGTTCTTTAAGGGTCGCCAATGGGAGTCGAAAGTTTTCTTGTGCTATAAATTGTTTACAAATAACGCTTTACGGAAATAAAATTACATATGAGAGATAAAAAATGGGCTGAAAATATACGTCATAGATGAAAAAAAAATTGCATTCTACTTCTCGAAATGTCATGATAAATTCATGAGTAAAAATAACACTAAAGAAAACTTGGTTATGCTACCAACAACAGCAATAGCTAAATTATTCGGAATTCTTATGCTATTATTTACATGCAATTCGTGTACACATTTTCCAAAATTATCTATTAATAATTTTAATGTAGAATCGACAGAAAATATGACATTAACGCGCGATACTTATTGGATTCCTGTACCATGCGCGTCATCCAAAGAAACTGAAAATATGTTCAATAGTTTAATCCAAAACCGTTCATTGTCCAGAAATACATCTTCCATATATATAGATGTATCTTCCCCATCTGATGTTGCTAATGTTTTAATAATAAGAAAAGGATCCAACGTAAGATATATCGCAGATGTAAATGTTACTATTTTTACGAGAGTGATGTATGGACATGGTTGGCACGATTTCTCCACTCCGGTAAACGGCAAGTTGGTCATTTATCAGCAGAATGGTAATGAGATACTTTTGCTTCTTCGTTAGATTGTTATTCATGCTCCAAAGTAGTATAGTTCTCTCTGATACGTCTAACTTCGGCATTATGATTATGATTGGGAGTTGTATTTAAAAAAGAGATAAGGCATAGAAGTCGCTCCGAGACTATTGCGTAGGAGAGAAGGAAGAGTTCTGCTAAGTGTTAAGAAACAAAATACGGAAACTTAAGCTGCACTCCGGACTTTTTTACGCGTCGAATTTCTTCTTGTAATTCCTCTCTCTCGATTCGTTACCTCCCCGCAGTTGCTTCGTGCCTGCCCCGCGGGGTCTCACTCCAGCAGGGCAAACACTCTGTTTTTGGCTAATCTGACTAACGGCCATCGTCTGCTTTGTTCTTTAGGTCTGAGATTACGCATCATCGTAGCTCATTGGGGATTCTCAACCCAGTTAAGTGTCATGCCAGAGGTACTACGGACACCACCGTATGTCATAAAAAACATACGGTGGTGGTGTGAAGGTGGCGAATGCACCACATTCAATTTTCTTCTATGCTTTTTCTTCGGGATTAAGTATTAGAATACATAACCACGAATGTACATAAATCCTTCGTAAATTCGCAATCGGTCCGAGAGTCCCATAAAATTGACATTTTTGAAGCCATAGACACGATTTGCAACAGTGAACCAAGCATTTTTAACGTTTTCGTCTCTCATGCTGAAACATTGCATAAGACGAGCATCTCTCAGTTTATATGGTACTTTATTTTTGATTATGCGCTGCATTAGCAATTGACTTACTATTTCTAGTCCTCCTGTAGAACTCTCATTTTCTTCTAAAAGTAAATCACCATCAAGAGCTTCAATGTTTCTCCCATATATTTTATATATTCCTTTCTTTGTGCCATGAGAATATAAAACAAAACCTATAGAATTTCTATTAAACGAATTGAAAAAATCATTTATTTTTTTAACTTCTATAATTTTATGATTCCATAATCTTATTTTATGGTGCGATCCTCCAACCATTCCGCCTATTTGAATAAATCCATTGCTAGGTAACAATTGTCCAATAATCCATGTGTTGGGTACCGAATAACGGCAATATAAATCATTACTAATTTTTTTTCTACAATCAGGAATAGCCCATTTATCGAACTCTGTTACATCAAGCCCCAAAATATCGGCTAAATCAGATTTTGTATCACCTTGTTCTGCTACATATATACGTCTATTTTTTTCTGCAGAATCATCTGTAGCAAACCAAAGTCCTAAATTATCGTATGTTACAGATGGATTATTTTGCACATAATCGTACAATTTTTTAAAAAGATCAATATCTCGCCCAATCCATCTGCCGATTTCAGCATTATAATATCTCCAATTATAATACACAAGCCCCATTTCTTCATCCCACATCTCGCTACTCCACTGGATGGGCTGAGTGATGTCGCCGGAGGCGGTCACTTGCCCAAAGGGGGAATATGTGTAGGTGGTACGGGGATAACCGGCAGGGCCGAAGATTTCACAGATGTTCTTGGTGAGATCCCAGCCGTACGTGAACCATGAGCCGTCTTTGCGAATAGCAAGGGGACGGGAGGCTACGGGCTGGGTGGGATCCCAGGTAATAAACCAGAGCACGGGGTGGTTGCTGCGGGCGAGGTCGATGCAGGCGATTTGCAGGTATTCCCTGTAAATATAGCGCTGGTGGAGTGTGACGCTGCCGTTGACGGTCACTTTCTTATAGGCCCGACGCCCCATGGAGTCGTACTGACATTCGACCACGGTATTGCTCTCGCTGTTGGTGAAGGTAACAGGACGATTTTCAGCGTTGTAGACGGCAGACCAAATGCCGGTATCAGTCTTGATAAGCGTCTGATTGCCATTGGCATCGAACTGCGGCACGAAAGCGGAAGCGCCGTTCTCGGAAATAGCTGTGTACTGATTGAGTGCGTTGGCATCATATACCGTAACATCCTCCCCTTCGGTAGCTTGCTGGCGGTTACCGATATTATCGTAGGCGTACTCGTACTCCTTGCTATTCACCGTAGCACTAACAAGTTCGGAGCGGTAGTTGTGTGCGAAGGTGTCGTTCACTGTTTGACCGTTGCGAGCGGTATTGCGAGCGGTGGGACGCCCGAGGATGTCGTAGCTGTAGGTTCGATGAGCGATGAGCGTCGTACCACGATGGT
>CALABM010000050.1 GCA_937885815.1 uncultured Verrucomicrobiales bacterium
CATGCTTCTCTGTATACTCAGCCTTGAGCTCACCGGATACATTCAAGTCATAGCCTCTCATATCAATGCTGACACCATCTTGCACCGTCACTACGGAATCGGTAGAAATACTCACATCGCCGACAAACTTGTACCCACCGGAAATCGTATCAAGAGAAGAAAGTGTACTATTACCCAATGTCCCCTTAATACCTACATAAGCATTTGTAGACGTTGCCGAGGAAACGATAGCCCCCAGAGAGGAGGTTGAGCCACTGAAGTTTTCCAAACGGAATACTTCTCCTCCGGTAAAGATATTACCGCTTCCGCTAACAGTTGAGGCTTTACCGATGATAATATAACTACTGAAAGTACAATCCTCTATTTGGAGGGTTCCGTTGTTCGTAATGGCACTCTGTACATTCGTCCCGTCCAAACGCATCTCGCCCCCGGCATTAATGACTACACCATAGGAGCTTGCTAAATCTCCACCTTCCATAGTCAAAAGTGCATCTTTATTTACAATCACATAGTCTCCCCAACTACTTGTGATTTTCACGGAGGCGTTTTTGAGATTCATGACACCGCCCGCATTAATATTCAAATTCGTATTAACGCTTGACGTGGTAAACAAATCATGCTTCTCTGTATACTCAGCCTTGAGCTCACCGGATACATTCAAGTCATAGCCCCACATATCAATGGAAACACCGTCTTCCACAGTCACTACGGCATCAGAAGATATGCTCACATTACTGACCAGTCTATACCCACTGAAAAGCGAGGAAAGCTCAGCCGACAGCTCCCCTTCTGAAGGGATAGCTGCGATACCAACGTATGCATTCTCTGCAGTAGTTTTGACCCCGGAAAAATCAGAGTCAACGACTTCCCAGCCATTCAGACGCACAGCCTCCTGAGCGGTAAGGGTAATATTCTCACCGGAGATAGCCCCTAAGCCGGTGAGAACAAGCTGCGGCAGCCTGATATCATGCAGTTCAACGGGTGCTGAAGCCGTAAGACTATAGGAGGAAAGCACAATTCCATTCCCCTGAAGAGTGCAAGCTTTCGTTATACTAGGCAATGCAGAAGAAAGCGAAATCGTCTGACCTGCGAGAGAAGGATCCACTACGATGCGGACATCTTCTGAGCGGTTATAGACATTGGCGATGTTAATGGCTTCGCGCAGCGAGCCAGCACCGGAATTAGCAAGAGAGGTGACGTTAATGATGTACATGACGAATTAGGAGAGGGGGGATAAAAATGAAGGAAACGTCCATGGGATGCGGCATCCTAGAACAAGAGCAAAGGGAAAAACTATCAGCTTTTACAATCGGTATGGGCAAAGTCAAACATAGTCAAAGAGCCATTCATTGTTCCATTCACGGCCCCACCACCGCTACTCGAGCACCAAGAGTAACCAATCGCATGGGACATGCAGAACACTGATATCGCAAAACTAAGTGCTATTTTCATATCGCCTAAACGGTAAAAGATGTTGTAAATAAAGATGTTTGAGAAAATGGCTTCAAGATTCAGCAAACGACCATACTTGCGAAGAAGCCAACTAGCTACAGTATAATTATTTACTAACGCGAAAGCAAGCAAAAATCATAACAGCAGTTATCAAATGAGGCAAAAAAAGTTACATACTTCCCCCTGTCTTCATCAAACACTTCGCTAGTAACAAAAATGTGCGACAAACGCACAACGAAGCACCCCTAAAAAAGACTCAAATCAGTCCTTCCGGAGAGATTCCAAGCGCTCGGCCCAAGCAGCTGCCTCAGCCTCAGCAGCCTCAGGGTTTTCCCCATTTCGCAGGAGATTGATAAGCAAAGCTATGGCACGGGGATTATCCTGACCGGCAGAAAGGCGCAGCATTGTCATTCCTCTCTCCGGATTGGCCGGCACCGGATCCCCGGTAAGAAGCATAATGGCATACACTAACTGAGCAGCAGAATTACCACCCTCAGCCGCTCGGGCATACCACTCAGCAGCCAGCCTCATATCCGCCACCACGCCCGCCTGCCCCTTGGCATATATATTACCTAGGTCACACGCAGCCTGAGCGGCCAAAGCAGGCACGTTACAAGCAGCAACGGAACGAAGAAGCTGCACTCCCTCTGCCTGAGTATCAGATGAGGTTAGCAAGTGCAGGCTCAGACGATACTGAGCTTCAGAAACGCCGCCTGCCGCAGCCTTGCGCCAATGCTGCATGGCCGCGGCACGGTCCGCAGGACAGCCTTTTCCATTATAAAGGAGGTATCCCAGATAGAACTCCGCCTCCGCGCTGCCCTGAGCCGCAGCACGGGAAAACCACTCCCGAGCTTTAGTAAAATCCGCCTCCACGCCTTTACCTCCTTCAAGATAAATACCCGCAAGCGCAAGCTGAGCCTTCAGATACCCACCCTCTGCGGAGCGAGTAAGCCATTGCAATGCACCGGCAAAATCTGATGCATCACCCTCCACATTCGGCTTCAGGAGTTCCTGAGCTCGGGCATACATGGCTTCAGGATGAGACGGAGAGGTCTTCTCTGCATCACCACATGCAGAGAAGACCACGGAAAATATCAACAGTGCCGAACCGCTGAAGAACTGCTTTTTCATGGCACGGCACAGGGATGAATGGCTTAGCTCTTGTAGCTATCCACCAGAGCATGAGTACGCTCGTGCACCTTCTGTACACGGGCCTTCAGCTCAGCCTTGTATGCCTCCTTGTCAGGCATGGGGCGACGAGCCACACCGGAAATCACCGCAGCTTCGGCAATAGCAGGTGCAAGGAACTCAATCATGCGAGGATCAAAAGGCTTGGGAATCACGTAATCACGGCCAAACTTCAGCTCCACACCGCCATTAGCAGCCACTACCTCAGCAGGCACTTCCTCACGAGCGAGGTCAGCCAGAGCGCGGGAAGCCGCAATCTTCATGGCTTCGTTAATGCAGGTAGCCTGCATATCCAAAGCAGCGCGGAACATGTAGGGGAAGCAGCTCACGTTATTCACCTGATTCGGCCAGTCACTGCGGCCGGAACCCATGATGCAGTCCGGGCGAGCGGCCTTAGCCTCTTCATATGTAATCTCGGGGTCAGGGTTAGCGCAAGCGAAGATGATAGGATTGGGAGCCATGCTCTTGACCATCTCAGGCTTCAGCAGGCCCTTCTTGGAAAGACCAAGGAAGATGTCTGCCCCCTGAAGGGCAACCTCCAGCGTGCAGTCCTCACTCTGAGCAAACATGGCCTTTGTGGGGTGCAGGTCCAAACGACCGGTATGAATAAGGCCCTTGGAGTCAAACATAAAGATATTCTCACGGCGGATACCCAGAGCCATGTAGAACTTAGCGCAAGCAATACCGGCAGCACCGGCGCCGCATACAACGCACTTCATATCCTGAAGGAGGCGGCCGGTAAGGTGAGCGGCGTTCAGTAGTGCTGCACCGGAGATAACTGCCGTACCATGCTGATCATCATGGAAAACGGGGATATTCATCTCCTCACGCAGGCGCTGCTCCACGATGAAGCACTCAGGAGCCTTAATATCTTCAAGGTTAATGGCGCCGAAGGTGGGCTCCATGGTCTTAATAACCTCGATGAGAGTCTCAGGCTTCTTGATATCCAGCTCGATGTCGAACACGTCCACATCAGCGTATATCTTAAACAGCAGGCCCTTACCCTCCATCACGGGCTTAGAGGCATGCGCACCAATGTTACCCAGGCCAAGCACAGCCGTACCATTACTGATAACACCCACCAAATTACCACGGCCGGTATAAGCTGCGGATTTATTAGGATCCTCGGCGATTTCCATACAGGGAACCGCCACGCCCGGTGAATACGCAAGCGTCAGGTCATCAATGGTGAAACAAGACTTATTAGGCAGCACCTCCAACTTGCCGGGGCGCGGCGTCTCGTGATAATTCAGAGCTCTCTGTGCTAAATCAGTACTCATGTTACTTCTGATGTGGTGAGCGGGTATTATACATCCCTTCCCGAAAAAATCAAGTCTTGAGTCTGACAGTTGCGCAATTAAACTTGTCCGGACTGCATTCAGGAGCAAATAATCACTTGCTTTTCAGCGTGAGGCAGGATACAATAGCCCGCGCATGAACTCCAAGCAAATTCATCAGGTACTGGATACTTTCAATGTTACCCCCTCCAAATCCCTCGGGCAAAACTTCCTGACGGATGAAAACATCGCTCGCTGGATTGTGAGCCAACTGGATATTCAGCCTGAAGACTGCGTGGTGGAAGTGGGCCCCGGCACCGGGGCTCTTACGGAACACATGGCACCGCTGTGCCGAAAACTCATTCTTGTGGAGTTTGATGCACGCTTGGCAGAATACCAGCGAGAGCGCTGGGCAGAAAGCCCCCATGTGGAAGTACACCATGCAGATGGCGCCAGCTGGGATCCCCGCAGGCTATTTGCGGAGCGGCCGGTTAAGTTCATGGGGAATCTGCCATATTCAGCAGGTGGAGCTATTCTGTCCAACTTCCTGACTTCTCCCTGCGCCTGCGAGCGCGCGGTAGTAATGCTTCAGAAAGAGTTCATTGACCGCATATTGGCTGTCCCCGGAGATGATGCCTATGGCCTGCTGTCACTACGCATTCAGATGGATTGGGTACCCAAAGCGCTGAAGACTGTCCCCCCGGAAGCATTTTCTCCCCGCCCGAAAATTGACTCCACCGTCATGCTTCTTACTCCGCGCAATCCCCTTACATTGCCGCCCTTCAACCACCGCCTCATGGATGAGCTCATGCGCCGCTGTTTCGCGCAGCGCCGCAAGCAGATGCATAAGCAACTACCGGACACCCCGCCTTGGCCGGAGGTGGCAGCAGCAGTCGGTATTCCTGTCACAGCCCGCCCGGAAGAACTCGGGCTTGCTCAGTGGGCAACGCTCACTAACCACTACGATTCGCATCCCCTCGCCACAATCGCCCAGAAAGAGGATGAACTCTTTGACGTGGTAGATGAACAGGACAATGTGCTACGCCAAGCCACTCGCCGTGAAGTTCATGATAACAACCTGATGCACCGAGCGGTACACATCCTCGTCTTCAACAAGAAGCATGACTGCCTGCTTCAGAAGCGCTCTATGTTCAAAGATCGTCACCCGGGCGTATGGGACTCCTCAGCAGCAGGACACTTAGACGCCGGTGAAGACTATATAACAGCAGCCCACCGAG
>CALABM010000051.1 GCA_937885815.1 uncultured Verrucomicrobiales bacterium
GTTCTCCATTTTCATTTACAATAATACTAAGCATAGATAAACCGTAATCATCAAGTGGTGCATTATCACCTATTTCATATGGTTCATTCTCAAAACCCAGATGAGTCAGGCACATTACAAGCTTACACCCTTCCTGCTCCTTCAGCATGGTCGCATATTTCTGTGTCACTTCAACAGGATTCTGATACTTAAGCATGTCGGCTATATGAGTATCCACGACATCATGCACATCGGTTAGCAGACCTATGACACCAATCCTGACTCCTGCCTTTTCCAGGATCACATAAGGCTGTACCTGGCCTTCAAGAGGAGTACCGGTGAAATCGTAATTGGCGCACACTACAGGGACTTCAAGATTGGAGAGTCTTCTTGAAAGCTCCTCCATTCCGTTATCGAACTCATGATTACCGAGGGCAGAGAGGTCAAAGCCGATGTGATTCATGAGCTTGATCATGGAGGCGCCGGGGTGGTCACCGCAGTCCACATAGGGATTGCCGGTGCGGTTATCACCGGCAGAGAGCAGGAGCAGATGCGGAGCTTTTTCCCGCTCCTGCCGCACGCATGTGGTCAAGCGGGGTACTCCATCAATATTGGCATGCATATCATTGATGCCAAGGATGGTAATCTGCTCAGCAAAGGCTGAGCCCAGTAGACTCAGAAGTGAAAGGAAAATAGACTTTTTCATCGTGTTGAAGAATGGTTACAGGTTAGTCTTTAATGGTTACATCAATACGGGAAACGCCTTCGTAATCCACTTCTGCCTTCTTTTCCAGGAAGCGGATGAGGCATTCGGCGCCATCGCTGTCGATGGCGATGCCGGCATCTGCCGGCTTGGCCGGCGCGACAGAGGCAATGTAGGAATTATAGGCCACGGTATAGCGGGCCTCGGGGTCAATGGGCGTGCCGTCTGCCAGTCTGGCCTCCGTTACTTGCATGGGCTTGAGCTCAGCAGAGGGCTTCACGCACTTATAGGTCATACCGGAGACACAGGGGGCTCCGTAATGGTCGGCCTGGGGTATGCTCTCAATCAGGGCAATGAGTTCCTTGCCGGTCAGCGTGGCGCGGATAATGGCATCCAGACGATACACATCGGCCACGGTGAGCGGGCCGGCGGGGAAGTCATCCAGACGCACGCCTCCGAGGTTCACAATCGCTATGTCGGTGACGGCTCGCACGCTGATGGCATCGGCCATCATGCAGCCCAGGCTCTCGCGGCTGGTAATCTTGCGCTTCACCGTGGTGAGCTGGCGCTTGAAGAAGGGCAGGGACTTGGTTTTCTCCACGAGTTCTGCAGTGGCGGCATCTGCAGGCAGGTCGGACAGGGGGAGGAGCTCAGCCTTTTTGCTGACTACCTTGCCGTTCTCCACATCAAAAATGATGCTGCGGGAGCAGGTGCCGTGGCAGCAGGAAAGCAGCTTCCGCCGGATATTGGATATACTCCAGAAGGAGACGATGCATTATTATAGAGTCTGCAGAACTAACAATATCAGAAGAATCAATGACCGTTATAAAAACAGATATTCCAGGCCTCGTTATAGTTGAGCTACGTGTCTTCGGAGATAACCGAGGATATTTCTTTGAGTCTTTCTCAAAGAAGAATTTTGAAGAACAGGTAAGAAAGACTGACTTCGTTCAGGATAACGAGTCGAAGTCCTGCTATGGTGTTCTTCGTGGTCTCCATTTCCAGAAGCCTCCTCATGCCCAGAGCAAACTGGTACGAGTCGTCAAAGGCAAGGTGCTGGATGTGGCGGTGGACCTGCGAAAAGGCAGCCCGAATTACAAAAAGTGGGTGGCAGTGGAGCTTACTGCGGAAAACAAGCGCATGCTGTTCATCCCGCGCGGCTTTGGCCATGGATTTGTGACGCTGACGGATGA
>CALABM010000052.1 GCA_937885815.1 uncultured Verrucomicrobiales bacterium
CACCCACATAACTGTGACGCAGTTGCCTTTGGCTATTTGATTCCTCCCTGTCAGCGGCTCATTGGTGACTTCCACCGCAGTTACGTGTCATGCCTGACGTACCCAATAAAAGGAGGAGGATTGCTTATCCCCCTCCTCTTATATATTAGAACTTTTTATTAATTTTCAACAAAGGGATTTGTGATATAAAAGAAATTGTATCCACGTCGTCTTGCATTTATTATAAAAGCTTTTTTAGGGCCTATTCCTCCATAAGTTGTGTATTTTTCATAACCGGCTTTCTCGTTTATTTTCTTAAATACATATTGTATAAGAGTGTAACAATTATGAAGAAATAAAACATATCTCTTTTCTACATATTCATCAGCTGCAATAATGGCTATGGTATCTTCCTGAGGAGTGGTGAGCCACCCTTGGACAAACCAGCCTTTTTCTACTTCCAGCGCATCTGCAGCTTCTTGTGCTGTTCGATACCACATTATGTCTTGAATAGTCGGACTCCCTGAGGAATTTCTCAACAGAGAATCTGATACGCTGTATTTACCTCTTACAGGCCCATAGTTATATGCCTTATATTTATTGTTGCTACCGATAATATACATAGAATGTCCAAAGTTATTTGCCCCGTTTGGATCCAAAATATGGTATATTGTCATTCCTAAAATATCTACACTATCTGATGGCTGATTACGATTGTAGTTATACAGATTATAACCAGATTTCTCGTAAAGCGGATCTCGTTGAGTCCATCTCCCTATATCAAAATTATAATTTCTGAAAGTATAATTTACTAAATGTAAAGTATCGTCATAACATTCACTACTCCATTGAACAGGTTGAGAAACAGATCCTGTGGCTGTTACTGCTCCAAATGGAGTATAAGTGTAAGATGTTGCGATGTAGCCAGATAATCCATATAGCTCGCAGATGTTCTTGGTAAGATCCCAGCCATAAGTATACCAAGTGCCGTTAATTTGGATAGAAAGTGGTCTGGTCGCTTCTGTTTGTGTGGGATCCCAAGTGATATACCAGAGAGCCGGATGATTGCTGCGGGTGAGGTCGATGCATGCAATCTGCAGGTATCCTCGATAAATGTAACGCTGATGAAGTGTTACAGTACCGTTGGTTGTCACCTTCTTGTATACGCATCTCCCTATGGAATCGTAGGCGCATTCGACCTCGCTGTTGTTTGCCTCGTTCGTGAAACAAACCGGGCGATTTTCAACGTTGTAGACGACTGCCCAGATACCCGTTGAAGACTTGATGTACGTCTGATTACCATCGATATCGAATTGTGGTACAAAAGCTGTGACTCCATTCTCGGCTATGGAGGTGTACTGGTTGAGTTCATTTGTTCCGTACATTACAGCTTCGCTGTTCTCCACTGAGGACAGTCGGTTGCCTATGTTGTCAAATGTGTACTCATACTCCTTGCCATCGACCTGTGCCTCTACCAATTCCGAGCGAGAGTTGTGCGAGAAGGTGTCGTTTACTGTCTTACCCTGCCGAGCAGTATTACGAGTGGTAGGACGCCCGATGATATCATAGGTATAGGTACGCTGAGCCACAAGGGTGCTACCGCGATGGTAAGCCATGCTAGTGAGCAGGTCGCGAGTAGTCTCATAAGTCTGTGTGAGCGACATGCCATTGGGCTTGGTGAGTACCTGCAGCAGATTAGTACCCGCCAAGTAGGTATAACCGAAGTTCTTGGCTTCGCTTCCATGTAGGAAACCTGCTGAGCTAATACGCCCATCGTCACCATAGCCGGTGCTAACGGTCTGCTGAACCAAGCCATTCTTGGCGTAGGTGTAGCCAGTAGAGCGACCGAAGCTGTCACGCTGCTCGGTGATGAGATGAGTATCGCCATCCACAACAAGACTATCCGTTTCACGCTCGCCGTAAGCATTGTAACCAAAACTGTGCGTACCAGCATCATCCACCACCTGGGTCATCTGCCCCAAGTGGTTGTAAGAGAAGCTGCGAGAGGCAGAGACAGCTGTGCCGTCAACTACAGTATAGCTAGTCCCCAAATGCAAACCACGAGCATGCTCATAGGAATGTGTTTTCACGTTGCCGCGTGCATCCGTCTCGGTAGCTAGGCGGTTGTACTCATCGTAGTTTTTCATCGAGGAGGTATTATCTGCATAAGTCTTTGCCATCTCAAGTCCGGTTGAAGCATGGAACGACCAGGTCGTTTGGTCATAATCCACACGCGAACTCGGGTCGGAGGAAATAACCTCGTCATCTGCCCGGAAAGTACGCAGCGTAGTCATGTTATCCATCTCGTCGTAATCGAAGCAAGCGGGCTGCAGGGCAGTACCCCACTCGGCAATCTTGCGACCTCGGTGGTCGTACTTGTAGCAGGTTGTATTTCCCATAGCATCGGTGATGACGGCGGGATGGTCATGATTAGTATCATACGATGTTGTTGTTGTCGCGTCTGCTGCATCAGTCTCGCTTACTGTACGTCCGGCAACATCTGTGCTTGTTGAAGTCACATTGCCCCGGCCATCTCGCTGTTTTACTTCCAGACCAGACTCGGTGTATCGACGGTACATGTACAAGGTGATTGTTTTATTTTCCACTTCTACTGTAATGCTCTGAACCGCCAATCCTGTGGTAATCCCTGCATGGTTTTTCTGCGAAATGGTCAGACCATCCACCGTTACTACTTCTGCAGTAATATTGGAAGTGGGGATTGAAGTGAAAGTTGTTACTTTTGCAGGAGCCGTATATTCATCCCAACGCATAGAAGTATTACTATGAACATCGATGCTGATAGTCTTGCCCTTCAAAATTGCAGAAAGCTGAGAGATAAGCTGCTTTTGCGTAGTGTTCAACGCCGCACCCTCAGCATTGTAGCGGGTCTGTGTAGTGACGGTGTAAATGCCATCATCCAAAGATTCCACACTGTATGCCATTTCTACCACCGGAGAATTATCCTTGGTGGGAGTATCGCTCAGAGCAAGAGTCTGCTTCACCTGATTGCCGAAGGAATCATACTCATAGAGAGTAGCAGCCGTTTTTTCGGTATTCCACCCGGTATCCTGATACTGCTTCAGCAGTTCGCCCTTAGCATTGAACTCGGAACGCGTGTAGATAAATCCATTCAGTGTATTGGGAATGGCTTGCACAATCGTCTGGCCGAAACCATTGGTAATGATTTGCCCCAGAATAACATCATTTGCCAGTTTAGTGGTAATTCGTTCATTGTTACCGTTAAGGTCATATACGTAAAGTTCTTCACGCTGACCGGAACCGGCAATACGAGCCGTAGAACCATCAGTATTCTGTACTGTGATGAACGTCGCGCCAGCGGGGGAGGTAACAGTAGAGGTAAGTCCGTCGGCACTATATTCAGTAGTTGTTACTCGTCCGAGAAGGTCTACCGAACGCACGACTCGCCCCAATAGGTCATATTCCGTATATTCGGTAGTAGACATAGCGCCTACATCCTTGCGAACGGAGAGCGTGCGGCCCATCGCATCGTAGGTGTAGGAAGTAATGGTTTCGGGAGTTACGATAATCCTGCTATCCGTGCCATCTTCTGCCGGGATGCTGACTTCGCAACGAGTAATTTCCGACAGCTGACGACTGTTGGTATATCCATAGATTGTGGTAATGCCGTCCTCATCCGTCTCAGACAAGACCTGGCCGGAACAATTCAAAGTTCGGGAGGTAGAACGCCCATTGTCCTTGAGTGTGCCTACGAGACGATTTTTCTCATCGTAGGTATTAGTGACACCGGAAAGCAGAGCCCAGGTTTCGCCATCGGACAACAGGGCGTATTCCTCCTCTCGCATGGTATTACCGTTGGCGGCAACGTACTCAACCGTGCGACGACTCTGACCGGCAACGGCTGAGCCATTGACCCGCGTTTCGGTCGTAACGGTATAAAGCGCACCATAAGCAGCATTGGCGGCGTATTCATAGTGCGTCTGCACACCGTTGACTGCCTGATGCATCTTTACGCGACCTCGAGCATAGGGATTCGATGCATTCGAAAGCCAAGTTTCATGGACAGTCACCTGCGGTTCGGATACACCTGCGGCTGTGCTGCTAATCTCGACACGTCGAACACCATCAGCTTCCGTATAGGTGTAGGTGTCTGTCTTCATATCCACAACACTGCCGGACGAAGTGACCACACTGTGTACCACCTTGGCAGGGTCAGTATTGGGAGAACCGGCTACGCGATAGGTAGTAGTAGAGAGTCGCTTCTGTCCACCCGCCCAAGGAGAAGAAGCCGCAATCACACGACCATAAATATCGTATACCGTTTCGTACACAGCCCCGGAGTGTTCCACTCGGCGAATCTGACGACCAGCCTCATCATACTCAAAGGTAGTAGTCTGAGCAATGTCTGAACCATACGCATCCGTACGAGAAAGGAGGAGTTCACCATTGCCGGTGGAGGTGAAGACCTCACAGACGCAAGATGCAACCTCATTACCCTTGGAAACGGTCGTCACAATCTGGTAATTATCCGTACCCGCAATAGCAGACTTAACGCGAGTTTCGGAAATGATATCGTCATCTTCACCAGTCGCTTTATTCCAGCCCGCCTCGGTGTGCGTCCAAGTCGTGACAAAATTCGGCATGTTTTCCGGGAGACTCCAGTCGCGCTCACGAATGGTCATCGTCTTAGCAACTGCATCACCGGATACGGTAAATGACTTGAACGGCTCCCCGGTAAAGGTGAACAACTGACCTTCCTGCTCAGGAGGCGTAATATGGCACGGCAGGTAGAGCGAAATTGTGTAGCCGTTACCATCGGCGGCGGGAACAACATCCGCCAGACCATCCCAATAGTTCCAAATCTGTCGAATGGCATTTGTCTCGGCATCGCGGATGATGGAGAGCTTTTCGTCTGCTTGGATGGTGGCACCATCGGGAGAGATATAAGCCGCAAACTCATTTTTCTCATTACCTGTGAGGTGGTAGAAAACAGCGGAGTCATCTGCGGAGCTGATGCGTACATAATTAGCTACCGAAAGGTTACAGACCACAGAATCATCCTTGCTGAGAGCCGAAACGAATCGCACTACCTCAGATTTCTTCGTGGTAGCCCCGATACCATAGGCTGCGGAACCGTCACCGGCCACAATATAGTTCGTATAGGCAGCACCGTCAAAGATGCGGAAGCCCTCGTTCACATCCACGGTATCGCCCTCGGGGACAAGGACGGAAGCCAGCGGATGCTTGTAAGTAAGAGATGCGGGAGTCAGCAGAGATTGATCGTAATTGAATGCTACGATTTCCGGCTGACCGCCCGGGATATTGCCCATGCCTCGGAATGAACCGAATGCGAAAGCAAATCGCATGTGACGCGCATTAGCCATGCGCACAACACCGCCACCGCCCGAGGAACTTGTAAACGGAGCAATAGTAATATTGTCGATAGAACGCGTGTTAGTAGACTCCTCACCGCCATCGTTATTACCGGGCACTCCGCACGAACAAGAACACGGGTCACATTCCACCTCATCATTTTTATCGGGAATGATAGTAATAGGCGGACACGGGCCCAGAGAACCTTTCAGTTCAGAAATATTACCAGCCGGATGGTTCATGATGTTGTAATGGGATACAAACACCGGATAAATACCGGCAGGAACATTTTCCGCCGATACTGAGAACGGATGAGTTGCACCACTCGTACTGGTGTAGTCAATGCCAGGAGCAATAATGGTCACGCTGTCATCCACCGTACCCGATGCACTTACAGTAGTAGGTTCAGTAAGTTCGCACAGTCGGAAGATGGAGGGGTGAACATGCGTTGCATTAGACGGGATACCATGGCCGTAGTTGAACGTAATGTTATCAGAATTACGAGCAAGGCTACGGGTGATGGTAAAGGACGGTTTCTTGTGGCGAGCCACACTGCATTTGGTTGTATAGGACTTATTCATAGTCGTATCAGAGGTTGTGGCACAATCGGTGCCGGAGTTAAGGTTGGCAGAAGCGAGAGCTGCTGCGTTTTCGGGGGTGATGTTGGTAACATCGGCGTCATTCACGTCAGAGACGGAACCATTGGCGGGGGTGTCATTATTTGTAGACATAGTTGTAATAGTGTTGGAATTGTTGTTATCGGCTTCAGCGGAAGCGGTGGCATCGGCTGCGGCGTCAGAGTTAATAGAATCGGTGGAAACAGCGGACGGAGGCTCGGCCTGTGGGCTGGCAATCTGTTCGGTTTCACCGGGTGAAGCAGCGCATGCGTTGAGTTCAACGGAGGGCTGCACGGTCTTCCCGCAGGAGTTACCCTGGGCATCTTCCTCGGCATGGCCAGAGGAAACTGAGTTGGTCTGGTTAGCGTTCATCGCTTTAGTGTGGTTTGAGTTTGTGGCAGCAGAGCTACCGAATTCAGCTTCAGCAGAGGGCTCCC
>CALABM010000053.1 GCA_937885815.1 uncultured Verrucomicrobiales bacterium
CTTATTTCCAACGTATGCTTCGCCTTTCATTTTCACAATTCCTCTTCTGATAGGCTCTGTTAGAGTAAGTTTTAGTAAGAGAGTATCTCCTGGAACTACTTTATTTCTGAATTTAACTTCTTCAAATTTCATGAAATATGTGCTGTAATTTTCAGGGTCCTCTATATCCTTTAATGCTAATACGCCTCCTGTTTGTCCTAACGCCTCAACAATTAACACACCTGGCATTACAGGTTCCTGAGGGAAGTGTCCCTGGAAAAAGCTTTCGTTCACGCCAATTGTCTTGATGCAGACAATATAGTTCTCGCTTACTTCAGCAACTCTGTCTACCATAAGGAATGGCGGGCGGTGCGGAAGGAGCTTCTTGATGCCGTTTACATCAATTACAGGCTCCGCATTAGGATCGTACTGAGGTATAGGATTGTTTTCCATATTATATTTTTTTAGTTGTTCTTAACTTGCTCTCTGATAATCTTGGCCAGCTGGGTGTTGATGCCGTGGCCGGGCATGATGGCAATCACGTGGCCCATGATGCGGTGGCCGCAGAGAATGAAGTCGCCGATGAGGTCCATGGCCTTGTGGCGGGCGCATTCGTTGTGGAAGCGCAGGCCGCCGGCGCAGATGTACTGGTCACCCTTAATCACGATGGCGTTATCCAGCGTGCCGCCCTGAATGAGGCCTTTGTCCAGCAGGGGCTGCACGTCCTCGTAGAAGCAGAATGTACGGGCAGTGGAGAGCTCTTTCTCGTACGTCTCCGGGTTCACCTCACAGGAGAAGTACTGAGTGACGCGGCCCTCAGGGCCCACGGCTGTGACGGACACGCGGAACTTCTTGTCCGGCATGATGATGATGCGGCTGCCGTTCTTGTTCTCCACCTGCATGGGCTCGCGGATTTCCCACACGTGGCAGGGGGCGTCCTGTTCCTCGATGCCGGCCTGCTGGATGAGCTTCACGTAGGGGGAAGCGGAGCCGTCACCGATGGGGGGCTCGTTGCTGTCCATCTCGATGATGGCATTATCCACTCCCATGCCGGTGAGAGCAGAGAGAATGTGTTCCACCGTGTGCACCTTGACGGAGCCTTCAGCCAGCGTGGTAGCACGCTCAACGGTCTGCACCTTGGCGGCAGAGGCATCGATGAAGGGCTTGTCCGGCAGGTCAATACGCCTGAACTTCAGGCCAGTATTCACTTCCGCCGGCTTGATGGTGAGGTTCACGGGCAGGCCCGTGTGAAGCGACGTGCCCTGAATGGAGGCACACTTCTTAAGTGTTCGTTGCATCTGAATAGCCATATCGTGACTATATTTTACACGTTTTATCGGGCTTTGTGAAGTCAAAAATGGTGTGTGCTAGAATAATCTTTGAGCTTACTTCACGAAAAAACAAAAAAACGGGCCGTTTCTAGGATTTTGCTTGCCTTTTGAATAAAAACGAGTAGAATACCCGACCCGCGCGCGTGAGGCCGGCCGCCACATCAGGGCACTGCCCCGTGAACTCACAATGCCGGACTCGCTCGCGGGGGACGAACGCTTTTGTTATATGGAGTTAAATTTCACGACAGTTGCAGCCATTGTAGTATTTTTGGTGACATATGGGCTCATCATCACCGAAAAAGTACACCGTACAGTCATCGCGATGAGTGGCGCCATGCTGATGGTTTTGCTGGGCGTGATTACGCAGGAAGAGGCTATTCACCATATTGATTTCAATACCTTGGCCCTGCTCATTGGTATGATGATACAGGTGCTCATCTTGAGTAAGACCGGCCTGTTCCGCTTTTTGGCTGTGCATGCGGCTCAGAGGACGAAAGGGAACCCGGTAGCGCTGCTGGTGAGTCTTTCCGTTTTGGTGGCTACCTGTTCGGCATTTCTGGACAATGTAACGACGGTTCTACTCACCGTGCCGATATCGTTCACACTGGCGAGGGATTTGCGAATTTCTCCGCTTCCGTTTGTCATCGCGCAGATTCTGGCATCCAACATCGGTGGCACGGCCACAATGATTGGCGACCCGCCCAATATCATGATTGCCAGTTCTGTGAAGGAGCTGGATTTCATGGCTTTTATTACGAATCTGGCCTTGCCCGTTATGCTTACCTTTGTGATAACGGTCGCTTTTCTGGTATTCATCTATCGCCGTCAGCTGGTGTGTGATCCCAAGGTGCAGCAGCGTATCATGAAGATTAAGACGAAGGGGCTGATTCGCAGCAAGCCTCTGCTGCGCAAGTGCCTGTTTACCTTAGTCGTCACAATCGCATTGTTCTGCCTTCATGGGCAGATTCCCGGCTGGGCGCTGGAGAGTGGCACCGTCGCTGTAGTGGGTGCCTCGCTGCTCTTGCTCATGACCATGCCGCGCCGCGAGAAGATGCTCGAACTTGTATTCTCCAAGGTGGAGTGGATGACGATTTTCTTCTTCATCGGTCTCTTTGTGCTGGTGGGTGGCTTGGAGGTGAACGGCGTCATCAAATGGATGGCCGAGCAGACCATGGCACTGACCGGTGGTGAGGCAACCGTTACTACGCTGGCCGTGCTGTGGCTCAGCGCGATTATGTCCGCCTTTGTGGATAATATCCCCTTCGTAGCGACGATGATACCGCTCATTCAGGATATGGGCGCCATGGGCTATGAGAATATGGAGCCGCTGTGGTGGGCGCTGTCGTTGGGCGCATGTTTGGGTGGCAACGGCACGGTGATTGGCGCGAGCGCCAACGTGGTGGCGCTTTCCATCGCCCGCAAGCACAATGTTGTGGTGAGCTTCTGGGGGTTCATGAAAGTAGCCTTCCCGCTGATGCTACTTTCCATCGTTATCGCCAGCGCATACCTGTATCTCTTCTACCTGTAAAGAAATCAGGCGCCGGGTGCAGGTTTAGAGGCTTTCCACCAGCCCCATAGCATGGGGCGGTTTGCCGGAGGAAAGCGGCATGATGAACCAAAGGTACGGCCTGTCGAAAGTGAAGTCGCAGGGCGGGGCTGAGTTTAGTGGAGCTTCAGCGCCTTCGCTTTCCTTCATTGTGATGCGGTTGACTTGGTAGAGTGCCGTAAGCGGGTAAGGGGATTTTGCCGTAAGCTTTGAGAACGGCGTGGGGGAGGAGAACAGCATCTGAATGCCCATTTTTCTGAGAATGGGCTGCATGTTCTGCAGGTGAGAGGCGAAGCTCAGGCGAGGGAACTTGATGGTGCTTCCGCCGGGAGCCTGACGCAGGCGAGTGCGGATATTGTTGAACTCCTCAGCCGTGAGCGAGCTTGCGAGGGTGCGGACGTTTGATTCCGCCGCGGGCATGAGGAGAATCAGGTAGCAATCAGGATTTTCCTCAGTAGCCATGGGGGCGCGGGATAGGCGGATGGCCGCTGCTTGCCAAGCTCCTTCTGAGGATGCTGTAAGGACATCCTGCGCCTGAAGTATGCGGATGACGGGGCGTCCGCCGTCTGCATTTTGGAACTCAGCGCTGGACGTATTTTTCGGGATGATGGGGGATGCCCATTCGGCAGTATAGTTGATGCCGTAAAGGGTAAGCATGGAGGCGTTCGCCGGCACGGTATCGCTGTTTGCTACATTGCCCACCTCATCGCCGAGGAAAGAGCGAACGAGGTTGTTGATGTGCATGCAGGCCTCTGAGCGGTTATATGCAAAGGGGATGGGGAAAATGTACTGTTCTGCAAGTATGGGGTTGAGGTTTGCCGTGGGGTCCGCAAATAAGGCTGCGGTTTCAGATACATTCGCCGCGCTGTTCTGGAGGTTGTCTGAAATCCGGAGTTTTTTAATTTCATCCGCAATGGCGGGAGATGTCAGCTCTGTGAGGTTGCCCAGAAGTGCCACCATCGAGTTCGGGGTAAGTATGATATTTCCTTGTGGCTGTGCCGTGAGGGCTGCTTTAAGTAGGTTCAGTGTGAAGGTATCTGTTTGGATGGGGGCGGTGTCTTCCTCGGTTATCACGGGAAGATTGCTGGAGGCGGTGGGTGCATCAGGCGTGGTGAGCCATTCGCGGATATATGGGCTTGTGACTCCGAGCGCGAATGCGATGACACTGACGAGGATGATGAGGCGGATCTGTTTTTTCATCAGCTATAGAGGGAAAGTTTTTCGTCCAGAAGGGGGGAGGGGGTGATGCGATATCGCTCTCCGAGTTCAATGGTAGCGCGGTTTCCGAGCGAATTTCGGAAGGTGATGTGCACGGGCATGCGGCCGCTGTGCTGCAGGAGAATCTCCTTCACGTGCCGGAGGTCAGCCATGGTGTGGCGGGCAGTGTTCAGCACAATTTCGTAGTGCGTGGGCTCTTTGGCTTTGCCGCGGCGGGGGGCGCTGGCGCTGAGGAGCTCCAGCCCATTGGCTGAGACTTTTTTGCCGCCGGTCTTTTCATCCTCGGAAATGCGGGCGCGGAACTTCACAAAGCTGCCGGCCTGTAGGAGACCTTCCACAGCGGCTGCTTTCGTGTAGGAATCACCCCAGAGCAGGGCCTCTGTGCAGCCGGTGAAATCTTCCACCGCGATGATGGCAAACTTCTGCCCGCTCTTGCTGACTTTAATGGTGGCAGAGCGCAGCATGCCGGCCATTTCATGTGAGCCGCGTATTTCCTCAGAAGTGAGGTCCGGCAGGGTGCCGATGCGTGTGTACTTCGGGGCGTCAATGATGCCGCGCATGCTGTCCAGCGGGTTACCGGTGAAATAGGCGCCGGTAAGGAACTTTTCATCGTCCAAGCGCTTTTCCTTGGGCCACTCTTGGAGGATGACTTTTTCTTCTGCGGAAGAGGTGGTGTCCTCCATGTCAAAAAGGGCCATCTGCCCCACGGAGCGGTCTTTGTGCACACCGGCGGCACCGTTCAGGCACTGCTCAATGGTTTCAAAAAGCTGGGCACGGCATACCTGCATCCAGTCAAAGGCGCCGCACTGGACGAGCACTTCCAGCTGGTTTCGGCGGACGTTCTGTGGGGGGATGCGGTAGCAGAAATCTTCCAAGCTCTTGTATGGCCCGTTGGCATCGCGCTCCTTCACGATGACTTCCACGGTGTCCGAGCTCATGCTCTTGATGGAAGCCAAGCCGAAGCGCACGGCGAGGTGGCCGTTCGGCATGGTTTCCGGCTGGAACTTGACGGCGGAGTGGTTCACGCAGGGGCCGAGCACCTCGATACCCAAGCGCGTGGCCTCTTGGATAAAGACGCCGATTTTTTCGTTGGTGGACTCGTTTGACATCAGGCCGCAGAGGAATTCCACCGGATAGTGGGCTTTCAGATAGGCGGTCCAGTAGGAAATGTGGCCGTAGCAAGCGGAGTGAGACTTGTTGAATCCGTAACCGGCGAACTTCTGAATCTTATCGAAGATGGCGTTGGCGGTCTTTTCGTCAATCTGGTTTACGTCCCAGCAGCCTTTCACGAAACGCCTGCGCTGTTCGGCCATTTCCTGCATGTCTTTATGGCCCATGGCTCGGCGGAGAAGGTCTGCACCACCGAGGGTATAGCCTGCGAGCAGCTTGGCGGCGGCCTGCACCTGCTCCTGATAAATCATCACGCCGTAAGTCAGGCCGGATACGGTTTCGAGCAGAGGATGTTCGTACTCTGCCTGCTTGAGGCCTTTCTTTACGGCAATCATGTCGTCCATGAACTGCATGGCGCCGGGGCGGTAAAGGGCGAGCAGAGCAATGATGTCTTCAATGTTATCAATGCCGTAGCGGCGGCAGGTGTCCACCATGCCACCGGATTCCAGCTGGAACACGCCCATGGTATCACCGCGGTTCAGAAGAGCGAAGGTCTCTTTGTCTTCAATGTCCACTGCGTCGTAGCGGAAGTCCGGCACTCGCCAGCGCACATAGCGCTCGGCATCCTTCATCACCGTGAGCGTTTTGAGCCCGAGGAAGTCCATCTTCAGCAGGCCGGCATTATAAATGGCGCTCATATCACACTGGGCTACCACTTCGCCCTGCGGATTGCTCAGGTCATCTCGCGTGAGTGCCACGTAATCATCCAGCGCACGGTCACCAATCACCACACCGGCGGCGTGCATGCCTACGTTGCGCACGGTGCCTTCCAGCTTCAGCGCGAAATCCCATACTTCTGCATAGGTGGGATCCTGCAGGAGGTTTCGCAGGTCCTCGTTCGCATCATAACTCTTCTTCAGCGTGACGCCGGGGCCGCTTTCAATCTGCTTGGCGATTCGGTCACTATCCGCATAGCTCAAATCCAGCACGCGCGCGACGTCCTTAATCACGGACTTGGCACCCATGGTACCGTAGGTGATGATGTGGGTCACGGCTCGTTCGCCGTACTTGTGGCGCACATAGTCAATTACCTCGGGGCGGCGGGTCTGGCAGAAGTCGATATCGATATCCGGCGGGCTCACACGTTCCGGGTTAAGAAAGCGCTCGAAGATAAGCCCGAATGCGTATGGGTCGATATTGGTGATTTTCAT
>CALABM010000054.1 GCA_937885815.1 uncultured Verrucomicrobiales bacterium
GGTGTCGAAGGCTTGCTCGAGGAACCGGGCGCATTCCTGCGCGGTAATGGCGCGCACACGTCTTGTTGCCAATCCCTTGCAGCGTTTCATAAAGCGGCGGGTAAAATAGCGAAAATCCGACTGTGTGCGGCTTCGCCGCTCACGCCGCGCCTCCAGCGCCGCCGCCACAGCTTTCTCAAAACTCACCGTTTTCTCCTGCCGCCGCAGCTCTTCCTCCCCCGCTGCAATACACCGCAGCGCCCGACTTACCCTGCCACGCCCCGCCCTCAGCGCCGCCCCCGCCACCTGCGCAGCTTCCAATACCTTCACCCCCGATTGCTTCAATACAGCCAACGCCGCCAGATCTTCTTCTGTTATAGTCACGTTCATGATAACTCGCCTTTCAAAACCGCAAGTCAAGCACAAAGGAAGTAATTATGCAAAAAGAAAACAGCTTTGCCGCGATGTCGCGCAAAAAGGATAGTTACGATTTTTATAGTGGCAAAGTATAAAGTCTTTAGCTATTCTAAAGTGCGGTTTTGAAAAGCGTAACCTGTAGGGACTTATAAATTTGTAGTTATGAAATTACATCTACCTCTCACGCTGTTAACTGCCGTTCTGGCAACCTGTATCGCCCTGCCTGCCCAAGCCGTAGAAGCCCCGGAAGGTTACACCACCATTTACCTGAACTCCCCCGGCGCATTGGAACCCTATTCCACGCTTACTGAGGAAGAATACATAGCATTTATCCTGCGTAGGTCACAGGAGTTCTCCCCCACAAACGCCGACTATTGGACATCTTCCACTCCTTTCATCAGTGGGGGGAATGTGTTCTTTGGTTCCAATAGTTCCAACTCACCGGTTGCCCTGAGTTTCAAGGATAGCAAAGGTACAGTTTTCTCCGGGCAAAAAGTGTTGACCTTCGATACTTTGAGCAACCTGACGTTCTCAGCCATTGAAGGATCTGCTATCAGTTTAGCTGACGGTGCCACTTTAACCATCGCCAATGTTGATGATGGGCAGAGCGAAACAGTAGATGTGCTGTTTAAGGATTTCAACAACGGAGCTATCATTGCTTCCGATGCCGCCGTGACCATCAGCAATAATGGTGACGTTTCCTTTAGCGGAAACTACGTCTCCGACTACGGCGGCGCTATCTATGCTAACTCTGACGACGTGACCATCAGCAATAATGGTGACGTTTCCTTTAGCGGAAACTACGTCTCCAGAAACGGCGGCGCTATCTATGCTTCCTTCGCCGACGTGACCATCAGCAATAATGGTGACGTTTCCTTTAGCGGAAACTACGCCTACGACGGCGGCATCCACGCCTACGGCGGCGCTATCTATGCTTACTATGGCGACGTGACCATCAGCTATAATGATGCCGTTTCCTTTAGCGGAAACTACGCCAACCTAAGCGGCGCTATCTATGCTTCCTTCGCCGACGTGACCATCAGCAATAATGGCGATGTTTCCTTTAGCGGAAACTACGCCTCCCGCGACGGCCTCTCCGCCTACGGCGGCGCTATCCATGCTAATGAGGGCGACGTGACCATCAATGTGACCATCAGCAATAATGGTGACGTTTCCTTTAGCGAAAACTACGCCTCCACCAACGGCAAAGGCAACGCCGTCTACGGCGGCGCTATCTATGCTTACTATGCCGCCGTGACCATCAGCAACAATGATGCCGTTTCCTTTAGCGGAAACTACGTCTCCGGCACATCCTCCGCCTGCGGCGGCGCTATCTATGCTAACTCTGACGACGTGACCATCAGCTATAATGGCGATGTTTCCTTTAGCGGAAACTACACCTCCGGCAACTACACCTACGGCACCGGCGGCGGCGCTATCTTTGCCGGTGGAGATTTATACATCCAAGGCAATGATAGCGTTTTATTTGAAAAGAACTATGAACGAAGTGCTAATTCCTACCGTCTGCGCAGTATCGTCAGCTCCGGTGCAACGAGGCTTTCTGCCAAAACCGGTGGGAATATTACTTTCTATGATTCCGTATACTTATCCGGCACCACATATTTCAACAGCGATTACACAGACGCCGACGGCAACACTCAAAGTGCCAAGGGCGACATCATCTTCAGTGGCAAGTATGCTGAGCAGCATCTGAATGAAATTCTGGCAGCTAATAATGAAGGGCGCACGGCTACCGCTGAAGAAATTCAGAACTCGCAAACCAGTTATATTGGAAGCACCATTTATTTGGAAAATGGCACATTGCAGGTAGTAGATGGAGCCAGCCTGAACGGCGGCGGATTACAGGTTATGAGTAGCGCTAAGCTGCTGCTGCGTGATGGAGCCATGAACCACTCCGGTTTTACATTTAACACCGGAAGCGAGCTGGAAATTCAAGGCATAAACAACATCACGGCTAATTCTTTAACTCTGAATAGTGGTACCACTCTGACTGCCAATCTGACTGACACTAACCAGCAACAAGCAGCCCTGAGCCTGAGCGGCAAACTTTACACAACCGGAACACTGACGCTCAACCTGAACGTGGAAAGCGAGCACGCAACGGGTATGTACCAAATCATCGCTCTTACGGATTCCATGCAGTATGATGTAAGCGGGTGGACGGCTGAGAACATCAGCTTCCATGGCAGCGGAGCTGCGGAAGGAGCCGGATTTGGTGATTTGCTGTGGCAGGACGGCGTGCTGTACTATGTAGCCAGCCCCTTATGGAGCAATGCAAGCGGCAACGGTGTGTGGAGCTGCGAAGATACAAACTGGAACAGCGGTTCAGCATTCCGCGAAGGGCAGGACGTGCTCTTCTCCGACATCGGCGCCGGTACCGTGCGGTTGTCCGGCGATATTGCACCTGACAGTATCAAGGTCAATAACAGCTCTGACTATCTCTTCACGGCAGCAGAAGGTGGCGGCCGCTTGGTGGGCAGCACCGGCATCACCAAACTGGGCAGCGGTAAGCTGACTTTGGCAACCGCCAATGCTCACACCGGCAACACGGAGCTGCTGGGAGGCACGCTCAGCATACAGCACAGCACGGCACTGGGTGCCACGGCAGAAGGTCTGGCCGCCCTGATAAGCGCAGAAGGCACAACCGTGACTATCGAAAACGGCAGTCAGGTGGTACTGGCAGCAGAGGGTAACGACATCGCCGGCGCGGTTGAAATCGCCGAAGGTGCCTCCTTGGAAATGAAAGGCGGTAACTATGCCGCAAGCAGCAACGTGGTTAACGGTACCCTGCGTTTTGATGGGCTGAAGGCTACAGCAGGCACCCTTACCGGTAGCGGCAGTGTGCAGGTTGAGGATAGCAGCGTGAGCTTCAGCAACTCCTACGCCTTCACCGGCGACCTGAGCGTGAACGGTAGTGGTGCTGAGCTTACCCTGACAAAAGGTGGTTACAGAGGGAACGGTACGGTTGAAGTACAAGGCGGCAAGCTCACGCTGGAAAACCGAGGCAGCATTACCATAAATGAGGGCGGTCAGTTGGCTGCAAGCGATGAGGCCACGATTAAAGCAACCAATGTCAATATTCTCGAAGGTGCTACCCTGAGCATAGGCGATGTAAGTGCCGTAATGGAGCTGAGCAGCGATACGTTTGATAGCGATATGGCCGTTTACACCACAACCGCAGAAGGCTACAACCCTGCCCTTGCCGTGCATACCACTGTGGGTGCAGTACTGGAAACAAACAGCCTGAACCTGTTCGGAGGTTCCGCGCTGGTGGCCAATGGGGCGCACATCGACCTCTCCGGGGCCTACCTGACCCTCGATACCACAGAAGACGCCAAAATCAATTTGGTGCTCACGCTGGGCGCCAACTACACGCCGGATTCACAGGTGGTACTCTTCAGCAACGTAGGAGGTATAGACCTCTTCTACGATGGCTTCTATGCCGATGCGGATGAGGGCATTGTTTACACACTGAATGCCGGGGACTACTTCACCGGTGAGTGGATTAACGAAAACACCACGCTGACCTACGATACCACCGCCAATGTGGTATACCTGCAAGGCGTCAATAATGTCCCCGAGCCCACTACGGCGACACTGAGCTTGCTGGCACTGGCTGCTCTGGCTATGCGCCGTAGACGCAAGTAAACAAAAAACTCACACCAATCAAAAGCCGCTGTCCATCCGTTGGGCAGCGGCTTTTTTGCGGATATGAAAGCGCGGGGATTTTGAGTTTGACTGATACAGCTCTGCGTGTTATGATAGCCCCATGAGCAGCGAAGGCATCACGTTTTACAATCGTTACACTGGGCAGATGGAGCAGGAAAAGGTGCTGGGTGAAAAATCCCTGCGCTGGGTGTACGGCACCACTCTGGGGCAAGTGAGCCTGCATGTGCTGGTGAAGCGAGCCTTTTTCTCACGCCTGTTGGGCGCCATGAAGAATTCCCCGAGCTCTGCGAAGTCCCTGCCGGATTTCGTGCGCGAGTATAACATTAATATGGATGAAGCCGCGCAGCCGCTGGAGGAGTACAAGTGCTTCAATGATTTCTTTTACCGCAAGCTGAAGCCCGGTGCACGCCCCATTTGTGAGGGTAACACGGTGGCACTGCCGGCAGATGGTCGCCACAGCGGCTGGCAGAATGCCGCGGAGATGACCGGTGCTTTCGTGAAGGGGCAGAAGTTTGACCTGCCTGCCCTGCTGGGCAGCCCTGAGCTGGCAGAAAAATACGCACAGGGTGCCGTGGTGCTCAGCCGCCTGTGCCCAGTGGACTACCACCGCTTCCACTTTGTGACTGAGGGTACCCCTGAGGCGCCCGTACGCATACCGGGGCCGCTCGCCAGTGTGAGCCCGTACTGCCTGCGCCGCAAGCTTTCATGGCTGTGGACGAATAAGCGTGAGCTCACGGTGCTGCACACACCGCACATGGGCGATGTGCTGCACCTCGCTGTGGGTGCCACGGGTGTGGGTGCCATCTTCCAGACCTACGAGGCCGGCAAGCCCGTACAAAAGGGTGATGAGCAGGGCTACTTCGCCTTCGGTGGCTCCACGGTGATGACCTTCTTTGAGCCGGGCCGTGTGCAGCTGGCAGAAGATTTGGTGCAGAATACCGAGCGCTGTGTGGAGACATTTGCCCGCCAAGGTGACGTGCTGGGGAATATCGTGAGCTGATTCCCGCCCTGCCCATTGGGCAGCCTTCGGAGCGCGCCTGCATTTTGGGATTGACTTATATGGGCTAATAGGCTATATTCCCCGGCGTTATGTTACAGGCAGGTATTGTAGGACTTCCGAATGTAGGCAAATCGACCCTTTTCAACGCAGTAACGCGCTCCCGCAAGGCGGAGGCCGCGAACTATCCCTTCTGCACGATTGACCCGAATGTGGGTGTCGTGGAGGTGCCGGATGAGCGTCTGCAGGTGCTTGCCGAGATGAGCAAGACGGAGAAGATTGTGCCGGCTGCGATTGAGTTTGTGGATATTGCCGGCCTCGTGAAGGGTGCCGCTGAGGGCGCAGGCCTGGGTAACAAGTTCCTTTCCAACATCCGCGAGACGGACGCCATCGTGCAGGTGGTGCGCTGCTTCGAGAATGATGACATCATTCATGAGCTGGGTTCCGTGGATCCCGTGCGCGACATCGAAATCATTAACTCCGAGCTGATTCTGGCTGACCTTGCCGCCATGGAGAAGCGCAAGGACAGCCGCGTGAAGAAGGCCCGCGGTGGTGATAAGGAAGCTAAGGCTGAGGTGGAGCTCATTGAGAAGCTTCTGCCCCACTTGGACGCCGGTAAGCCCGCCATCACGCTGGAGGTGAGCGATGACGAACGCAAGCTGATGAAGGAGTTCTTCCTGCTTTCCAACAAGAAGAGCATTTTCGCCTGCAACGTGAGCGAGGATGAGCTGGCAGACGCCGTGAAGAATCCGGATGCCCACCCGTATGTGTCCGCCGTGCGTAAGTATGTGGCTGAGCACCATGATGCCGAGGCAATCGTGATTTCCGCCCGAATCGAAGAAGAGCTTTCCGAGCTGCCGAAGGAAGAAGCCACCATGTTCCTGAATGATTTGGGCGTGGAGGATTCCGGCGTGAGCGATCTCATCCGCGCGGTGTATCACCTGCTGGGTCTGCGCACCTATCTCACCACCGGTGTGAAGGAAACCCGCGCATGGACGATTCATGCCGGTGACAAGGCTCCCGCAGCCGCCGGTGTGATTCACACGGACTTTGAGCGTGGCTTCATCGCCGCTCAGGTGGTGGCTTATGATGACCTTGTGGCCTGTGGCTCCATGGCTAAGGCAAAAGAGCAGGCCAAGCTCCGCATTGAAGGCAAGGATTATGTGATGCAGGACGGCGACGTGGTGGAGTTCCGCTTCAACGTTTCCAAGTAAGACATCTCATTAAGAAACAAGTTTCAACCGGCAGAGCCCCCTCAGAGATGAGGCCTCTGCCGGTTCTTTTTTCTGCGGATGGAGGGAGAGAGCGCGGAAAAATCACTTTTCTTCAGGCGGGAGCTGTGTTCTGCTTGCCAGAAGCGGGGAAATATGCTAGTATGCGAGGCATGAAGCTGTTTATGATAGCAGGAGAGAAGAGCGGCGACAAGCAGGGAGCGCTGCTCATTCAGGAACTTTTGCGCCGTAACCCTGACATCGAGATTGTGGGCTTGGGTGGCAGCCGTATGCATGCGCTGGCACCGGGTGTGGAGGACTGGGCCGAACAGGCAGCCGTCATCGGCATCGTGGAAGTGCTGCGCCATGCTCGCTTTTTCATGACTCGCCTTAACGATATGGCGGATAGAATTGCCGAGGAGCAGCCCGAGGGCCTCATCCTCATCGATTACCCCGGCTTCAACCAGCGCTTGGCCGAGCGTGTGCATAAGCGCTCCCCCAAGACGAAGATAGCTTGGTTCATTGCTCCGATGGTGTGGGCCTGGCACAAGAGCCGCGTGCCAAAGCTCGCCCGGGTTCTGGATTTGATGATGTGCACCTTCCCCTTCGAGAAGCCTCTGTTTGAAAAGGCAGGGCTGCGCACGGAGTTTGTGGGGCATCCGCTGGTGGATGATATTCTGGAAAAGCGCCAGACGAACGTGCGCGAGAAAGGTCTCATCGGCCTCTTCCCCGGCAGCCGTATGCGCGAGATTGAGCGCCACTTCCCGGTGTTTTTGGATGTGGTTAAGAAGCTGCGCACCGTGCACCCGGAGTGGAGATTCGAGACTTCAGCCAGCACCGAAAAGCTCGCCGGCATCATGCGCAGCATGGCGGAGAAAGCCGGAGTGGCGGCAGACGTCATCAACATTTGCCCGGGCAGTTACCACGGCCTGATGGATCGCGCCGAGGCTGCGCTTGTGACCTCCGGCACGGCCACGCTGGAAGCCGCTCTGCATGAGCTGCCCTTCGCGCTCGTGTACAAGGTGGCGTGGGGCACGTACATGATTGGCCGCATGATTCTGACCATCAAATACATAGGCATGGTGAACATCCTCATTGATAAGCCTGTGACACGCGAACTCATCCAGCAGGATTTCAACGTGGAGAACTGCATCAGCGAACTGGAGAAACTCACCACTCCTGAAACACGCGCTGAAGTGCTTGCCGGCATGAAAGAATCCATGGACAAGTTAGGCCATGGTGGAGCAGCCGCTAAGGCGGCAGATGCTGTTCTCTCGCTCTTCAACTGATTATCAGATTTATACACAGCATCCCCGCGCCGCCACATGATGGCAGCGCGGGGATGTTATTGTTATAAGCAAGCTAATTTTTAGCATAGTTAGGTTGCGGCCGTGATACATATCTGGCATATTACAGGCACCGGCGGGAGCCTGACTACCCCACCGCAGATACACACCAAATTAAAACAAAACCATGACACAGCGCAACATCACTCGGTACACCTACGAGACGACGTCCTTCCAGGGATGGCGCCTGAGTATCTGCCGCAAATGGAACCAGTTCACCAAGTACTTCTCCGATCGCCAGTACGGCAGCGAAGAAGCTGCCTTCAAGGCCGCCATTGAGATGAGAGACCGTATCTTCGAAGCCCTGCACCAGACCCCCGATGACCCACGGGGCGTTTTTGAACGCTTCAAGAACGGAACAGAAGAACAGCCTGCACAACTGCAGACTACAAAATAAGGAGCAAGACAGGAGAAGATTGGTAAGTACAGCCGCTGCCGGGCGCACTCCCGGCAGCGGCTTGTAACATTTCTCAGCGCCCATGGAAATCAAACTCAATCGTGAGAGAAAGCAGGTTAAAAGCTCGCACGCCGTCCACCCGCAAAGCAAAGCTCTGCCCTACCCCGGGCTCAGGTATCTGCGAAACGCGGATTTCTCCACTATGCGGATAAGTGAACAGCTCGCGCTCGGGCTCATACACCTCCCAGCGCTCAGCTTCGCCGGATTTATAGCTGAAAGTAGGCTCACTCTCCAGCAGCCGAAGGCGCGCCCTGCCCTCCTGACGCACCGTGTTATACGTGCGGGCACTTTCCAACGGCATGGTGACCAACTCTGACTGAATAGCCGCCCCCACGGTGCATGGGCGCCCTCTGAAGGCCTCCGGAAGTGAGCAGCTACCATCTGCAGCAAAGCTGATGCGCAGAGCCTCCTCCGGCTGATTTTGCGGGTAAATAAAGCCATGCAAGTCGGCAAGGTGTGCACCGGGGCTAATGGTTACGGCATCCGCTGAAGGGGTGCAGGTAACTGAGCCGTCCACAAAAAGCGCCTCCGATGCTATGCGCTCTATGCTGTGCATTCCGCTGGAACTGTTCCGCAGAACAAGCCAGACTTCATCCACGCTGCCGGAAGAAGCCGGAAGAGCGGCAAGATGCAGCGGCTCTCGCCCCTGAAAGGTGACACGCTGCCAAGCGGTAACCTGCTGCTCGGCGTTCGTGGAGAGAACAGCAAGGGTATTATCATTCATCAGCACCCAAAGCCGCACACTACCGCCGCGCTGCACCAGCCACTCTTTCACTCCGGAGGTAAAAAGATGCTCCGCCAGAAGGCTCGTATCAGTAGAAGTGAAACCATCTGCCGCCAGCTTATAGGAGATTTCTCTCAGGCGTTTACCGCCGCGCTGCACATAAAACACCGTGTTTTCCACGCCGGTGGCCGCTTTGGCCTCGCTCCCCACCGAAGATTGGCGCGCAAAGGAGGCGTTGGACGGCGTTACGCCGCCGCCATCCGGCGCGGACAAGGTCCACTCACTGGCAGAGGTGCCCACCAGCAGCACCCGGGAGGGGCATATCCAGCATATGCGGCTCTGATTATCCGTGGCCAGCGTAAGATGCAAGGCTGAATCATCAGCGGATGTAACGGAGAAGTTCGTAAAGTCATTCGCCGTGCTGGCAATGAGTGTGGTGGGAAGAGCAGAAAAACCACCGAACCATAAACGCCCCTGATGCAACCCGCTGAAAGTAGGATAACCATTGCGCGCGCCATAGGCCCCAAAGGCCCACCTTCGGGTATGGAAGCTTCGCAAGGTATCCAGATAATAGGATTGAACGGTAACTTCAGCAGAGTTTTCCGCCAGAACCTTCTTTATCTTAAACTTATACTCGCGAGAACCTCCCAGAATATTGAAATAAATGTGGGCGCCGACTGAAGAAGAATCCGCAGAGCGGCAAACAAGCACCATGCGGCAAGGCACCTCTTCAGAGCCTGAGATAATATAGTTCTTACGCTCAGAGGCAGAGTTCTGCTCCATGGTGCGGATGCAGGTCCAATCCCAATGCTTAAAATTAAGGTTATAGGATTTAGTATCATAACTTCTCCACAGCTCCCAAACACCATTCCACTCACCGGTAGTGCGCACCTCCCAATCACCGCAGACCTCATAAGGCAGGCCGTTATCATTCAGCCTCATAACTCCGGGCATAAAGCAATCCGGGTAATCCCGAGCAGATGGAGAGCCCTTGTAGTATGAGGGTTGATAAGGGCGGATAACGGTGTAAAAGTAATACATGCCTGAAGCGTCATCTCGCTCAGAATAGTATGATGTGGCCATTACCGTTGAGGAAGCCAAATCCGGGAGTGCTTGTGAATTAAAAGAAAAAGGCTCCTTCAGGAAAAGAGTCTGAGATGGGATTTCAACATCCGCCAGCACATATTCTTTATTCTCCATTTCCTGAGAAAAGCGCATCACGCCGGGCTCAAGCGTGAGAACAGCAGTGTAGTTCCCCTCATTCAAAAGCCCGCGCAATCCTTGGTTCTGCATGAGGTAAGATTCACGGGGAAATGGATTCGGCAAGAAGGCGTCAACCGCCCAATTATTATCCGCGTAACGCCTCAACACATACGGCTCGCGGAGCGGTGTAGTCACGTATACGTGGTCATTTACCTGCATAAAGTGCAGGCTCATCACCTCCTCAGCTGTATCCCACGGGAGGGCTTTAGTGTATACCTCACCCTCAGCATTCCGGACTAGCTCTCCCGCGCGGTAAAGCCTCATGCTGCCGGGAGAAATCTCCAGCATGAGAGAATCCGTCTCCGAAAAACTGAAAGGGATGAGGCGAGTTTCATCCGAATACGGCGAGAAAGAAGCCCCAACAAACTCAGTGCCGCAACGGCGTGAGATTCCGCCGTACGGCTGAACGAGGAAGTTCCGTAATACCGCAGCCCCTCGCTGGTACGCCTGTAAATCAAAGCGGGTGGAAAGCCAGGGGCTAAGTTCTCCCGCGGTAAAGCCGAGCACGAATGGTGAGTCTTGCATATGCCGGATTTTCTAGCACGAGTCCACTGGGAGAGACAAGGCAGAACACCTTAGCCGCAGCGTATCGCTAGGCAGAAAAAAGCGCCCTGCCGCAAATGATGCAGCAGGACGCGAAAAATACTGATGCGCTTATCAGGCCTTCGCCTCATCAGAGGAAGAGGCAGCCGGGGCCTCCGGGGCAGATTTGCCAAGGTAGGAGGGAAGCTCCACGCCAAGGCTGCCGGCGAGCTCATGCAGCGGCAGGGTGCCGGTAACAAGGTTCTGCACAAAGCCGCCTACGCTGCCGCTCTTGTCGTTTCCGCCGCCCATGACGACCACCTTGTCGAAGGTGAGACCACGTACGGCGCTGGCCTGAGTCTCCACAATCTTGGGCAGCTGCTCCGTGACAAGCAGGCCGGATGCCGCGCGGGCATCACCGGCAGCAGAGATAATCTGGCGGAAACCATTAGCTTTAGCTTCCAGTGCCGCCTGAATGGCGGCAGCCTGGCCACGGCCCACAAGCTCAAGGCCTTCACCTTCCGCCTTTTTCTTCAGCAGAAGAGCCTCAGCTTCACCCTTAGCGAGCTCCAGAGCTGCGTCACCCTCTGCCCTGTTGGCAATCACCAGAGCCTGGGCCTTACCTTCCTGCTCCTTCACGAGCACGGCAGCCACAGCCTCAGCGGCGATTTCCTTCTTGCGCTTCTGAATTTCAGCGGCCACAAGTTCGTTTGCCGTCTGAGTGGCACGCTCAAGTTCTGCACGCTTCATTTCAGCCTCACGATTGGCGATATAACCGGCCTCTTCAGCCTTAGCAGCCTGCTCCTTCTCAGCCACCACGGCGATGCGAAGAGCTTCAGCCTGGCGAACCTTCAGGCGGGCATTGGAATCCGCCACTTTCATCTGGGCCTCGTTATTACCTTCCACAGCAGCGGCCTGAGCCATGGCCACCTGCACGGTCTGGTCACGAAGAGCCTCTGCCTTACCGATTTCACCACGGCGGGTTTCTTCAGCCACCTTAATCATGGCATCGTTGATGGCACGAGCAGCGGCCTCCTGACCCAGAGCGGCGATGTAACCGGAAGCATCACGAATATCCGTAATGTTTGCATTGATGAGGTACAGCCCCACCTTGTGAAGTTCCACATCCACACCACCGGTGATACCCTTAATGAGCTTCTCACGGTCAGCATTGATTTCCTCAATGGTGAGGGAGGCGATTACCACACGCATCTGCCCCATGATGATTTCAGAAGCGAGGTCACGAATGTCCTGACGCGTGCGCCCAAGCAGACGGCTGGCCGCATTCTGCATAATTTCAGGCTGGGTGCTGATACCCACAATGAAGGAGGAAGGAACGTCCACACGGATATTCTGGCTGGAAAGAGCCCCCTTCAGCGGCACATCAATATTCAGCGGGTTCAAATCCATGAAAGCATGGCTCTGAATAAGGGGCAGCACGAAGGTGGCACCACCATGAATGCACTTGGCCGAGCGACCGGCACCCACGTTACCATAAACGATGAGAATCTTATCCGACGGGCACTTCTTATAGCGAGTGAGCAGCAATGCCACTACGGCCATGATGAAGAGCACGAAAATAATAACAACCATAATCTGACCGAATGAACCGGATTCAGATGTGGCCTTTGCCAATGTATTAATGATGTTGGTGTCCATAATTAGTAGTTATTTTATTGCTGAGAAGATGTAGGAGCAGCCACCGGGCGTACGGTGAGCTGATAGGTGGTGGCAGCCACCACTTCTATACGGGTCTGAGCAGGAAGCGGAGTATCCCCCTCCTGCACGGCGGCCATAGTGATAAGCTGGCTCGGGTGGCTCACCTGCACCTGCCCACCGGGCTCACCATGGGGAGGAATGGTCACATACACCGTGCCGGTCATGCCAACCAAACTCTCGTACTTCAACGAGCCATCAGACTTCAGGCTGTAGATAGCCTTCATAATGCCGGCGATAATAAAAAACATGATAACGCCCACCAGAACACCCACAAAAATGCCCAGCCCTACCCCGGCTCCACCGGCTACGGCCAAATAGCCCCCCCAACCGAAACCAAGTACAAAACCCATCACAGCCTGTACTGAAAAGGATCCCGTATCACCGTCCGGTGAGCCGGCGTCCAAATCACTACCGCCCAAATCCGCCACGAAAGAAAATACAAACCCCACGGCCGAAACCAACGTGGCTATCCATGCTATCGCACAGAATATACCCAGCGGCGTGCTAAAATCCGGCAGCAGAGAAGCAGCATCAAGAATACGTGTAAGCCACTTATAAGCGGAGATGAGTGTTTCCATATCGTAGATTTTCTTCCGATATAGTACCACTTACCAGCGTTCATGGTCAAACAGAAAGTGCGCCACAGCTGCTTTTTTTAAGCAAAAATCCCCTCCTATGTGAAATTTGGCTTGCAAACTCTGCCAGACATGATATCATACGGCCACCTCTGAAGGTCGATTTGCCGCAGCCACGAAAAATCAACCAACACTAAAGAGACTAATACGACAATGAGCGAAATCAACGTCAACGACTTCAAGATCAACGAGAAGGACACTGGTTCCACCGGTTTCCAGGTAGCAGTGCTCACCAAGCGCATTGCCCACCTTACTCAGCACCTTGCCTCCAACAAGCATGACCACGCTTCCCGCCGCGGTCTGCTCATGATGGTGGCTCGTCGCCGTAAGCTTCTGGATTATGCCAAGCGTACGGACAACGAGCTCTACAAGAGCCTGCTGGCTCGCCTTGGTCTCCGCCACTAATTTCAACCGTGGCGGGCTGAGAAGTCAGCCCCGATACAATTCACAGAAAAGCCGCAGAGAGGTCGAACTCTGCGGCTTTTCTGCGTTTGCGTTTCAAAGAGAACCTTTTCTAAAAAACATCAGACCACAATGGGCTACCCACGAGCCTTGGTGGGGCCATGTTGCACATCTTCAATAACCTTTACCATCAGCGGTACATAGTTCTGCTTATTAAACAAAGGCTTTATGTGACCGCTCTTGATACCTAAACTGAACAACATCTTTACAAGAGCCAGATAGAAATAACCGACAAATATATCAATAAACGTACCAGCAGTCATGTAGAATCGGAACACGATGAGTAGCATAGTCATCAAGTAATACAGAAAGTATTCGCTATACTTGTAATCCCTAACAAATAAGCACACTCGCACTGTATAAAACACAGCCACTAATGCCCACAAACTTACCAAACACAAGCCAATATAGCCAGTTCGGTGAATAGCAGTAATAGGTCCACTGTGCCACACGCCCTGCTTGGCGAAAATCCTATTATCACCATATCTTACATTTCCTCGATTCAAGCTAATGCGATACAAACGATACCAATAAGAACTCTGGCCAAAGCCATCACCCCACGTATAATCCTTAATATAGCCAGAGGATGGATCCATAGCCCAGTCCCACATCTGATATCGCCAGTCCAGAGATTGCCGGGCGACCACAACGAGTCGGCGGTCATTCACCTCAACACCAGGAACAGCCGTCAAAACGCGACGAACACCATAAGGTGCACTATCAAGCACCCCGCTATTGCCCAAGAATAGCAACATGCCATAACACACACCGCACGGTATCAATGTCAATAAGAACTTTCTTTTGAGGAACTGTGCGAATACCCCCACAATAGCAAGCTGTAGAATTTGGTTACGGAAACCACCCAGAGCAACACCAAACGTTGATGCAGCAATCACTATCATTTTCCAAGGAGAACACAGAAGGCGAACTATATCATACTTGCACGCAACATAGGTAAACAGCGCAAAGCCCAATGATACAAAGCTTCCATATCGAGAACCCTCGCCCTCAACCGCTCCGTCCACCTGTTTCTCAAACCCAAGCAAAACTCCCTTTGCGGTTGATACAATCAAGAAAAAAATAGTTATCCAGAAACAAGCTCTCAATAACTTTCCCATTCGTTCCATGTCAATGGGAATGATACTAATAAATATATAGGTGAGCGAGGCAAAAATTAGCCACAAATACTCCTTACCACCAATCATGGCATAGCCGGAGTCCGTAATCTCATTCACCAAAGCATTTACTGTTACGGGATGCATTACCCACGTATATGCAAAGTACACTGAAAAAATCAATGTCGTGATATCTATCACTACTGACTTATGCCATGTTATACTCACATAGCCCATGATATACATCATCAGCCAGTACACCAAAAGGCAGCCTGAAGCAACATAGGCAACCGGCAACTCCTTTAAGAAAGAAATATCAAGAGCGGATACAGCTGAAGGCAAAATGAAAACCAACACCCAACTGTAGCGCCCGAGGCACATAAGAGCCACACCCATGAGCAACAAGCCCACAGGAGCCAATGCACTCTTAAGGCCATCCGACGACAAAGAACCAACGACAAAAGCTAGTGCTGATAATAGTATCAGCACTACAATTGTTTTCACCAGGCCGGACCCCATCTTATGTCATCTATGCAGAGTTATTTGCATTAGAGCGCGGAAGGTATCTCCTTACCAAGCTCAGAGGCTTTACGGCCCTTGCCATCACCAGCGATACGCTCCAGAACCACATCCTTATAGCACATACCACCGGGAATCATCGGCAATACGTGCACGTCGTGCGGAACCATAACATCAAGAACGTATGCCTCATCAGACTCAAGCATGCGCTTAATTGCGCCCGGCAGCTCAGAAGGCTCAACCACGCGTTCGCACTTAATACCAAAGCCTTGGCACAGAAGCGGGTAATTCGGATAAAGAACTTCCGGCGTATGGTGCGTGGGGTCATACGTTTCCGTAGGATCAGCAAGGAAAGTGTTAGCGCGGTGGGAATCATACTTAAGGTCTTCCCACTGCACCACCATACCCAAGTGCTGATTATCAATAATAATAGACTTAATCGGCATATGCTCGGTACGAATCGTGCCGAGCTCCTGCACGTTCATAAGGAAAGAGCCGTCACCATCAATATTAATTACAGGCAGCTCAGGATATGCCACATGAGCACCCATTGCAGCAGGAAGGCCGTAGCCCATGGAACCAAGACCACCGGAAGTAGAAAGGCGACGAGGCTTATTGAAACGATAGAACTGGGCGGCAAACATCTGGTGCTGGCCTACACCTGTACAGATGATAGCATCCTTACCATCCATCTGGCGGTACAGTTCCTCGATAATGGACTGGGGGGCGATTTCATGCTCACGAGTCTCATAGCAGAGAGGATAATCCTTTTTCCACTGTTCAATAAGGCCAAACCACTCAGGACGATTCTCCACAGCATACTGCTTACGCTCATAACCGGCGGCAGCAAGCTTTTCATTCAGATACGCAAGAGCAGCCCCGGCATCCGCACGGATAGCCATTTCCACCTTCTTGTTCTTATTGAGCTCAGCAGCATCATAATCAATGTGAATAATGCGAGAACGCTCACAGAAAGTCTTAACTGCACCAGTCACACGGTCGTCAAAACGAGCACCAATTGCCAGCACTACGTCAGCCTCATTCACTGCGTAATTAGCATACACAGCACCATGCATACCCAGCCAGCGAACAGAAAGCGGGTGCTCTTCAGGCATAGCCCCAATGCCCATCAGCGTGGTAGCGACCGGTATCTGCAAACGCTCGGCAAGCTCAAGAAGCTTCTCACTAGCCTCCGCAATTACCACACCACCGCCCGCATAGATAGCAGGACGCTTAGCCCCAATCAGCAAAGGAAGCACAGCATCAAGCTTATCCACGGGCAGAGGCAGCTCAGGCTGATAGCCGGGCAAATCCATCGGCACATCAAAATCAGGCTCAAACTGGCCTTCCTGGAAATTCTTAGGAATATCAATTACAACAGGTCCCGGACGTCCTGTACGAGCAATATAGAACGCCTCCTTCACAATACGAGGAATATCCTCGAGGCGCGTCACCATATAGCTATGCTTCACAATCGGAGCAGTCATACCGAATACGTCAGTCTCCTGGAAAGCGGAGCTGCCGATAAGACTGCTACCCACCTGAGCAGTAATCGCAACCATAGGAATAGAATCCAAGAAGGCATCAGCTATGGGGGTAATCATATTAGTTGCCCCCGGACCGGAAGTGGACATACAAACACCAACCTTGCCAGTAACACGTCCATACCCCTCAGCGGCAAAAGCACCACCTTGCTCGTGACGAGGAAGAATGGTGCGAATAGACGGCTCGTGACTAAGTGCCTGGTGCATAGGCATACTGGCACCACCGGGATAAGCAAATACCACATCTACCCCCTCTCGAACTAGACTCTGCACAAGGGCCTCAGCCCCGTTCATTGTTCTGCGGACAGACTGCTGATTGGTTTGGGAATCACTCATGGCTGGCGTTACTTTTATATGATTAATACACGAGCCGGGGTCTCTACACCGGCGTGCCCTCATTCTAGCAAAAAAAAATCTGCATGAAAAGTTTTTTTTCATGCAGAAGTGACATCATTCCACTTTTTATATCTCGACAATCATTTTTCAGAATCCACACAAGGGGAAAACTCGCCCTCATTGCAAATAATGGACACTCTACCACCCACACCTATAAGCAAAGCCAGCTCGTTAAGATCTCTAGCGTCCATCAATACCACAGGCTCCCCTCCCCTTTGCGTGGAAACAATATGCACACCATTGGATAAGACTATAGCTCGGTCACTTATGAGGAACTGAGTGGAGCGCCTAGAAACCTGAGCCCCATTAACATATCCATCTCGATACTGCACAGTCGTCTCAGCATTTGCGTCAAGTGAAAAACGCTCAACCGATGAAATATTATATGCAACAACAAACTCTTCACCATCCCACACGGTAATTTCTCGCTGAAGCGGCCGAAGCTCCACACGAAGATTCATAGGAACAACAACAAGTTGCTGCCCCGCCTTAAGATCAGAAGGCACAACTATACCATTCAGCAGCATAATAACATCCACCGGACACTTTGCAGATGCCGCTATACGGGCCAAATTTTCACCACGACGCACCACATGCGTTGTGGAACCGGGATGCTGCCGAGACAAATAGCGGCGAACATTAATAGAACCGGAAATCTGACGAGCCTCACGTCCAGCAATGCCGGATTCACTCACAAAGGGACGCAGCAATTCTAACGCTTCATCCAGCTTCTGTTCCCGTAACAAATTACGCGCCTGCTCCAGCTCCGCTGGTCGACGAGGCCAAAGAGAATAGTCCGACTCACTCGCCAAAACACTCAGCGAAAGACTAGATAAGACCACGCCGTTTAAAATCAAAGAAGTTAATGTCATGAGACTGTTGTATCATTTCCAGCATAAAACAAAGGAGCGAAATCTCCCACGCATCATCCACCCCCATTATCACGGCCCTGAATGCATCCCCGGAATGCAGAGCATCTTTCACCACCCTATCAGCCACCTCTTCCGTATTTTCATGCAAGTATTCCACATGAACTTCCGAGCGACTGAAACGAAAGCCATATTTAAGCAGAGCCTTCACAGGAGCGCCGTGAGCCTCCATCCATTTCAAAAATTTTTGCGCAGATAAGCTAAACCCCTCCATCTCTACACCCATTAAATCAGCCGGGCGCAATATCCTAGGGCGATTAGCCTCCACCCAACCACTTCGAATCCGACAGTGGCCAACTGAATCCATCGGTTCTGAAAGAAGGACAAAATTAAACCGCGTATCACCAAAAGTATCTATACGCCTATCAGGCACATAAAGAACACGCGTGTTCTGCATCGCGTACACTGCTGCAGAATCATCCTCCATGAAAGAACAAACAGGAAGAAATGGCGGCCCCACCCAAAAGAAGGAGGAACCGCCGATATTCGAAAAGGTTTATGAAGCAATAATCAAGCCTGATTAGCCTTGATGTAAGCAACAACATCAGCCACGGACTTGAGTTTCTCGGCATCCTCATCAGGAACCTCTACGGAGAACTTCTCCTCGAACGTCATGACGAGCTCAACCGTATCGAGAGAATCTGCACCGAGATCCTCGATGAACTTAGCGTCGCTGGTTACCTTCTCGGGGTCAACGCCGAGCTGCTCGACGATGATTTCCTTTACCTGTGTTTCAATGCTGTCGGACATAAGTGTGACTAGTTTGTAAGATGCCCATATAATAGCGCAACTCGAGTCAGGTTGCAATAAAAAAACTGCATTCCGACAAAAAAAGTATCACAAAAGAAGTCGAGCAACTTCATTCAGCCCCTTAAAAGTAAGCAGAGCATCTACAGCATCTATACCCACATTCATATTGAATATCAATGGCGCATCACCTCCCGTAGCCAAAACAAAAGGCCTACATCCGAGCTCTTCAGAAATAACACGCAACAGCTCCCTTACCACCCCAGCACACCCAAACAAACAGCCACTTTGCATAGCACCGACTGTATTTTGAGCTAAAGCGCAGGGGATTCCCGATAGGGAGATGGATGGCAGCAAAGCAGTTTTCTGTGAAAGAGACTGAGACATTGTAGACAAGCCAGGCGCTATGCTCCCCCCCACAAATACCGGACGGCCACCACGCAGCGCCATCACATCAAAAGTAATTGCCGTGCCCAAATCCACAGCAACACAGGGAAAGCGACCATACAAAGCACATCCTGCTATATTAGCAATTCTGTCAGCCCCAAGCGTAGAAAGGCCATCATACTCAAAATCCACAGAATGAACATCATGCGGAGCAATAAAATGAACACGATTACCAAAAGCCTCAGAGATTTCAGCAGCCGCTGATGGCACAACGGAACAAACCACAACTTGGCTGAAATCATATTCAGAAACAAGTCTCCGAAGCTTCTGCGCCTTCAATTCACAGGTCGGAATAATAAGCTGCTCAGGCAAAAGCTCTCCACCACAAGAAAACATGAGTTTCGTGCGGGTGTTAGAGTTATCTATAAGAAGCTTAAAATCTGGAGCTTTATTCATACAACAATACCCGTTCTACAGCATCTGCTATAGCAGAGGCACCCTTACCACGATTAGCTGCCAACATCGCAGTGGAAAGCCTAATCCACCCTTGGGCACCATTTGCCATAAGCCCTTTTAATTTAGCCATAAGATCCAAAGTGGTGCGAGCAGTCACCCCTGCACCATCCAAAAGCAACAAAGCCAGATTCCCCTGCTCCTGACCGGGTAGCGCATAATTAATAATCATGGGCAAACCGGACGAATAGGCCTCAAACATCGTTGCGGCGCCTGACTTACCGATGTAAAAATGGCTTTCGGAAAACAATTCAGGCATATTATCAGTCCGTTTACAAACGATAACCTTTTCACTTGCAAACTGCTTTAGTTCGCTATACCTTTCCCCACAAATAACAGTCACATAAGCCTCAGGATATGTCGCAATGATAGCTTGCAAATCAGACTTAACCCTATGCAATGGCGCAAAAGCGCCGTATACGAGCCTCAGAGTAGCTGCTGTGGGCACAGAACGGCCAGAGCGCAATGAAAACTCACGCCTTACAGGAAAGCCGGCAGCATAAAGACGATTCGGAGAAAGAGCATACCTCTCACTGACCAGCTTAAGAGAATATTCATCTGGCAAGAATATCATGGGCGCTTTAGTCACCATCCATGGCCTACTGATTTCCAGAGAATCTGTCACGACCACAGCATAAGGAACTTTAACTCTCCCCTCTTTTCGCAAATAATCAAGCATATGAGCAAAAAGAGGGTATGTGCACAAAACCACATCAGGCCGCATATCATGTACCAGAGAGGCGATGCATTCAGTCACATCGCGAAGAATTGGAGTCTTCGCCTTCGAAGCCCAATCAGCTGTAGCCGTTTGGGCATAAGTAATGGACCAAAGCCATGGCGCCGTTCGTACGCAGAACTGATAAAACTTCCGCGTCATCTCGTAAATACGGGGATGCGTCATCTGACAACAATCCACCATTTCAATACGCCAGCCTCGTGAAGTAAATTCCTGCACAAGAGCGCGCCCAGCTGCATTATGGCCTTCACCATAACCTACACTCAGGATTAATGCAACTTTGCCAGCCATCAGATTTTACAATATCATTATAAATGCAAAAGCCCCGACAGGATAAACTCCTGCGGGGCATGAAAACATTTTATTACGGCAGAAGCCTTGCGGGACGACCCTCCCATGCACCTCGCTCAGGAACGAAAATCTCATCATTGGGCCGCAAACGAATGGCGCGATCTCGAGCGCTGAAGTAATCGTAGGTACGCGTCACGCCGCGGCGAGTAACCTGAATATGTCGAGAACCATACTGAGTAATATCACCGCACTCCATGAGGGCCTGAATAAGAGTAATACCAGGGCGGTATGCCACGGGACGCTTTTGAGCCACATAACCGGTCACAGTGATGCGTCTCTGCATCAAAGCATCGGTTTCAGCATCATTGCCCACAATAGCCATCACGATAGGACGAGAATAAATCTCCTGTTCAATGTAGAGCTGACGCACCATATCACTCAACTGGCGTGCAGTTTTACCCACCACACGAACACGGGAGGCAAGATAAGGCAACATCACTGTACCATCATCATTACTTACCTGATACTCGCCATCTACATTTGGCTTATCCTCAGCGGGAATATTGCGGAACACCAAACGAATGACGCCACCTCTTCTAGCACGGGGCTCAGCCTCGACTACTTCATCCTCAGACTGTGCACCGAGCGGCAGCACAAGCATGAGAGCAACTGCGAAGTTGAGAATAACTACCCAAAAGTTTTTATTCATTTTACAGTGTAATGTTATTGGATTAATAGATATCAGCAGATTCATCCTCAGCACCATGGGCATCAGAACGAACCGAGGCTTTAGCCGAACTCTCAGAGGAAGCCTCACTCTTTTGAGCAGTTTGCTCCTTACGCGAAGAAACATTGGAATAGTACGAATAGTAGGTTGTGTAGTACTGATACTGAGTATCAGAGCTGATATCTACATTATTCATAACAAGGCCCATAATCTGACCGCCAACATTCTGAATGATGGATCTCGTGCGAAGAAGCGCCTTAAGAGGCATCTTACGCGGCTGAAGAACCACAAGCGTGGCATCAGTCTTACTGACAAGAAGAGAAGCGTCACTCACACCAAGTACAGGCGGAGAGTCAAACAGCACAATATCAAAACGCTTTGTTACCTCAGCAATCAAATGCTCCATGCGATGGGAACCGAGAACACCAGAGGGGTCATTGGGCTGAGGACCGGCAGGTAAAAGATAGAGATTAGGAGTAGACGTCTTCACAACAACCTCCTTAAGCTCCATTTCACTCGTCAGATAATTAGAAAGCCCAAGCTCAGTCTCAACCTCAGAGTAACGATCCAGACGAGGTCTGCGAAGGTCAGCATCAATCATAAGCGTGCTGTAACCGGCAGATGCAAACACATAAGCAAGGTTGCAAAGCGTCGTAGTCTTACCTTCACCTGCATTCGCCGATACAACAGAGAGCGTACGAGCCTTAAAGAGAGACTTCTTAAGCTCGATGTTTGTGCGAAGAATTCGGTAAGCCTCAGCGTCTGGACTGTTGCCCTCCTGCAAGGAAAGCAGACCAACATCCTGAGGAATAACACCGAGAACAGGAAGCCCAAGATGCTTCTCAGCCTCTTCCAATGATTTAACAGAAGTATCAAAATAATTGAATACAACGGCAACAATCAGACCCAGAATAACACCAGCAACTGCACCAACAACGAGATTAAGCTTATAGTTAGGACTACTTGGAACAACAGCAGCAACGGGATTACTATAGATTTCAATTGTCTGACGGGGAGCCATCATACGCATGCGGTCTACAATATAATCGTTCTCAAGCCTATCATAACGAGCTTTTTCCGCACTATACTCCTGAAGAGCGGCAAGAACCTTCTGGTCCTCCAATGTTTTTTCACGAAGGCGATTACGAGCCTCACGAATGCGAGTCTCAAGATTACTCAGCTCAGAACGCTTTACAGAAAGCTGATCTTGCATGGCGTCACGCATACCAACAAGTTCAGCGAAAAGCTGAGCTTGTGTTGCACGATGCTGTTCCTCAAGACTCTTCAGTACAGGGTGAGCAACGCCATATCCACTTATAATCTTCTGGCTTCGGGTCTCCTCCTCCTCACGAAAGGCCTCATGAAGCTCACGAACTCGAGCAGAACTATATGACTCAGCAGAAAGCAAACCTGTTCGCGTCACGTAGCTAAGCAGCTCTTCATCCTTGAGCGTTTGAAGCTGTGTAACATGAACTGTCATCTGAGCAATTTCAGACTCGAGAGTAAGGCGCGTATTATTAAGCTGATTCATCTCCTGCTCTTCAGCAGCAGTTGACACGGGCATGCCGGTACCGTTCTGATTCCAGATTCCCTGCAAGTATCTGCCAGAGCGAATATACTGACGCACAACGTCAGCTTTTCGTTCCAGTTCATCCTGACGAGAGCGAAGCACTTCATAACGCTTACTGATAACCTCGTTAATCAGAGCATTTTCTTTCTCTTCTCGAACATCCTTATAACACAGAGCAACTGCCTCACAAATACGCTGAGCTACGCGAGGATCTGAATGAGTCACGTAAACATCAACAAGGTTGGTCCCCATGACGGGCTCAACCTTTACAATCTCTGCAATTCTGGCTGCTGCCGCTTGCTCATTCACCTGCCACTCATTTGGCAAGTCAAGCTTATTAGCTACAGCAATCAAGTTTTGTTCAGAAATAAGAAGCTCAAACTGAGTTGCCATGTAATCGTAGCCTGACGCATCCGTCTGAATCGGATTTACATCAGACCCGACCGCAAGATTTATCAAATCACGAGGCAGCTTAATTTCAAAACGCATATTGCTGGTATACTGAGGCGTCATCAATTTTGTGATGAGAGCACAACTCAGAAACACCAAGAAGAAGACAAGCATGGCTTCTTTCCACCTCGTCCTCAAAACCTGCAAATAGTCCTGAGCGTGAAGTACAGCCTCAGTCCTTCTTTCCTCGATACTTAACTCGGCCATTTTATTTCAAGAGATAAAAAGGGTGGAACTTATCCATTAATAAAGTTCCACCCCTGATATATGAATATTAGAAACTATAGCTCACACCGGCTGAAACTCGATTACGCTCGTAGGAACCATAGCGCCCCTTGCTGTCGTAATGGACAAAATCAACATTACCTGTGAGATTCCCAGTAAAGCGATAACGCATACCTACCGATGCACTCCAATAGGTCGAAGCATAATCAACATCACCCCTGTCAGAATCTTCATGCTGTGAATCATACATGCTCAGACCGCCGGTAAAGGTTACACGGTGTGTGTATGCATATTCAAGGGCTATGCCTGCGCGCCATGTAGCAACTGTTCGATAGTTAGACTGATTCTCGAAGGAATTAACGTTCTCATTAGAATATGCAACATATGCTCTAGCACTAAGACCTTCAGCAAGAGAGCGTCTATATGAGAAGTCCAGCGTGGGACTCAAACGACTCCAACCATCCACCATCTTAAGCTGGGCGCCGAGGCTAAGAGCAAAAGAAGACACAGGGTTCAGGCAATGATTCACACTACCACTAAGGAAGAAACTTTCCGAATCTTCACCCTTCTGACGATCCTCGATGCGATAGGACACATTTGCACCATAAGTCGTACGCTCAGAAGCCTTATATGAAAGCCCCGTACCCAGCGTAATATACTCACGGTCGTCATTGTAAGTATTATCGGTATACACGAAACCACCGTAAGACAAATTAAGATTCCAAGACCAACGAGCATCGATAGCCTGAGAATACACATTGGAGAGATTCCAGTTGAGAGATGTACCCCAGCTATCAACAGCAGAGTAAAGATTATCATACTCAGGCTCGGGAGTATAACGCAGATACAAGCGGCAGCTATACACGCTTCCACGCTCAAAAGAATGAGACAGGAGAGCACTCAAACTAATATCAGAGAAGAGTCGCTCGTCTACTCCATTAGCCGTCTTATTGTAGAGCTGAGCGCCAACTCGAGCGCTGTATGAAATCTTCGTAGCGGATTCATAGTCTGCGTAGGACATCCCTACACCAAAACGCACAAACTCACCCGACTTCTGATTATGCACTGAACAGTTTACATTATCATCGTAACCTACATTTACGTATGCGTTGTAACGCATCGCATACGACTCAGGCACACCAATAGCGGGCGCGGTATCAAACAAAGAGAAACCATAAGCTGCAGGGGCAAGGGCACCTGTCAGCAGGAGTACTTTATATATAGCAGATTTCATATTTATTCTCTTAGTACAATTATCCAAAATCAACGACCAGGACTTGCATCATTGGGAGTTACGAGCACATCAGGAGTATGCCTAATAACATCAAACCCACGGATAAGCTCATTAATCGTTGCTTCAACCACAGACTCCTCCAAAGAAGCCTGATAAAGGGTATTCAGCATATCAAAAAGCTCCTGAGGAATCTCGGGATGAGCTGTTGGAGCATCCTTGCTATTCTTACCACTATTGTAGGTACGAACATAGGTAGAGAAATTCCCCTTCAAGTCAGGACGAGCCATCAGCACCGCACGAAAAATAGCAGCACACTCATTTGCCGTCCATGTTGTACGCTGATTTATCACCTCAGCATATATCGGCGCAGCCTGTTGAGGCTCGGCCTTGACCGCCTCATAAACAGCCAAACAAATCGCCTGAAGAGACACACGTGAATCAGCCGCCGCAAGAGCCACAGCATTATCCCGAGCCGGGCCGGCATAAGATGCCGAAACAGCCATTACCCCTGCCAGCATCACCGCTACTAAGTGTACAGTTTTCATATAGGTCAAGATTTAGAATTGAGAGCGGGTAGCGGGAATCGAACCCGCATGATCAGCTTGGAAGGCTGGAGCTTTACCATTAAGCTATACCCGCGCTTGCTCTCTGGGCTGTATTGTACATCATTTATTCGATATGGCAAGTCTAAAATGAAAAAAAATATATTTTTTTATTTTCCGCTTGACTTTCTTGGCATTTTTCGTATAATTTTTCTGCATTCTTGCGCGGGCGTCGTTCAATGGTAGGACGCGTGCTTCCCAAGCATGAGACACGGGTTCGATTCCCGTCGCCCGTATTACCAAAATCTTCGGTCGAGCATACTCAACCGAAGATTTTTATTTAACTTTCCCGTATTTTTCTGTCTCCAACAAGATATTCTCTTGACATGAGCCGAAAAATTGTTTAACTTTTCCTTACGAATTACAGTCATCTCATTGGGTATACTATGCCTACAGTAGATACAAGACCGCAGCCACCATACCGCCAAATGGAACTCAACCCACGGGCGGCCGATGGTTCTTTGCATTCACCTGAGCGTGTAAGGGAGCAGGTAGAGAAACTGCGCATGCAGGCAGAATTGTTTGAGCAGCAGCGCCTTCAATCAGAAAACCAGAGTCGAGAGCTCGAACAAAGCACCTTACGCAAGGCTCGTTTCAATGCCGAGCTGAATGACCTCGGCACACGAATTCACAACTCCGTACGCCGCATCGAACGCGAGCTGGAATCCATGAACAAAGAGCAGCAAGAACTGGAACATGTTTGCGATTGTTTCCGCAGACACCTTCAGATTCTATCTGCTCTGCAACCTGAAATTTGGCCAGCCGAGGGCCTCTCCGAGAGGTTACGGGAAGCACAACCCAAGCTTGACCGTGCTGAAAATGATTTCAGTGAAGCGTATGCGTACGGCAATAAATATCGGCATACCGATGTACTTCTTACGCGCCCGGGCGAGACGACAACGCACAAAATCACCTGGAAACAACTAAAAGAAGAGATGGCAAAAGGCCTTGCTTTCCATCTTCCTCTCTTCCTGCTGATTCTTATCAGTTGGGTTACCTATACTCTTATCACCACCCCCTGACAATAACTCGTATGTCAAGAGACCGCATAAGACGGCAGAACGAAATCGACCGATTAGAACAGCAGGCTCGCCGCAGCCGCGAGCAGGAACTGCGCGCCAGGCGTGACTATTATGAAGACACCTGGTCCCGACCGGAAAACACTCTCGGCCCGAACGAAGAAGTTATGGAGAAGCGCCGCCGCCGTAAACACGTGGTTGTTGCATCAGGCTCGAACCGCTCTCATAACATTCTAGGTGAAAACATCGCGATGCTAATCGGTCTCGTGATTTGCATCATCGTTCTTTACCATATCTGCCTTTACGTTCTTAACCAGTAATTCCCCAGGACTGCCGCCATGGACACCCCTTCCATTGATGTCGCTTATATTGCTAGGCTCGCCAAGCTTGCTCTCACCCCTGAAGAAACCGCTCGTTTCTCAGAAGATCTGAATCAGGTGCTCCAATACGTAGTCCAGCTGGAGCAGTGGGACACCACGGGAGTGGAACCCATGTACCATCCCCTTCCGGTATTTGATGCCGTACGCGAGGACGTCCCCGGCACCAGCCTGAGTAACAGTGCAGCCGTGGCAAATGCTCCCGCAGAAGAAGACGGCCAGTTCCGTGTACCCAAAGTTGTAGAATCTGCCCACTAACCTCCCCTTCCCTGCCATGCTTAAAGGTTCCATTTCTCACTGGCGCAGCCAGCTTACCTCAGGTGCAATCACTCCCACCGAGCTGGTTCAAGAACTCAGCCGCAGCATAGAGGAGCGCAATCCCTCCATCAATGCCTACATCTCCTGGGACAAAGAAGCCGCTCTTGCCGCAGCTCAGCAGGCGGATTTGAGCTTACCGCTTGGTGGCATTCCCATCGCGGTAAAGGATAACATCTGCATCTCTGGCTCCCCCACACGCTGCGCCTCCAAAATTCTGGATAACTTCCGCGCACCTTATGATGCCACGGCTGTCACCCGCCTGCGTGCAGCCGGCGCTATCCCCTTCGGTAGGGCAAACATGGATGAGTTCGCCATGGGTTCCTTCGGCAAGAACTCTGCATATGGTGCCACGGATAACCCCGCTGCTCCCGGGCATGCCCCCGGCGGCTCCTCCAGCGGTTCGGCCGCAGCTGTAGCCGGAGGCATGGCAATCGCCGCACTGGGGTCAGACACCGGTGGCTCCATCCGCCAGCCGGCCTCTCACTGCGGCATCGTGGGTATGAAGCCCACATACGGCCGCATCTCCCGTTACGGTCTTGTAGCTTTCGCATCCTCTCTGGACCAGATTGGTCCGCTCACCCAGAATGTAGAAGACGCCGCTCTGCTGCTGAACGCTCTTTGTGGTCATGATGAGAAAGACTCCACTTCTTCCACTGAGCCCACATGTGACTTCACTGCCGGGCTCGGCCAGAGCATCCGTGGTGCCCGCATCGGCCTGCCGAAAGAATACCTCTCTGAGGGTAATGATCCGGCCGTCACAGCCGCGCTGGAGCTTGCCGTGCAGAAGCTCACTGAACAGGGCGCTGAAATCGTTGAGATTTCCCTTCCTCACGCCGAAGCCGTAGTGGCTGCATACTATATCATCGCCTGCGCTGAAGCTTCCTCCAACCTTTCCCGCTTTGACGGCATCCGCTACGGTCACCGCGCCGAAAACACAAATGGCTTGGATGACCTCTACAGCCGCTCTCGCGCCGAAGGATTCGGCCCGGAAGTGAAGCGCCGCATTATTCTGGGCACCTATGTGCTCTCCAGCGGCTTCTATGATGCCTACTACGCCAAGGCTCAAAAAGTGCGCGCCCTCGTAGCGCAGGACTTCAGCGAGGCTTTCGAGAAGGTGGACTTCATCCTCGGCCCCGTGGCCCCCACCCCTGCCCCGGCTCTGGAAGGCTCGGATATGACACCGCTGCAGATTTATCTGGCAGACATCTACACCATTCCCGCCAACCTCGCTGGCCTGCCCGGCATCTCTGTTCCCTGCCCTGTTGCGGAAGGAACCCGCCCCGTGGGTGTGCAGCTGCTCGGCAAGCATTTTGCTGAAGTTGATTTGCTGCGCGTAGCCTCAGCACTGGAAACCGCCCTCGCATGAGCGCCCCCGTATACCTCAGCATAGCCGGCTCGGACTGCTCCGCAGGGGCCGGCATACAGGCAGACCTGAAAGCCGGGTTTGCTCTGGGCTGTTACCCTCTCACCGCCATCACCTGCGTGGTGAGCGAAGTACCGGGGAAGGTGGACGCCATTGTGGCCATGGAACCGGATTTCGTGGCCAATCAGGTTCGCATCTGCCTGAAGCATTTCCCTGTGGCCGCCATTAAAACGGGCATGCTGTACAGCCCGGAGATTGTACGAGCCGTCACAGCGGAGCTGCAAGGCTTCGAAGGCCCCATCGTGGTGGATCCCGTCATGATTGCTACAGCCGGTGAAGCGCTTATTCTCCGAGAAGCCATCAGCGTTTATGAGCAGAGCCTCATGCCCCGCACCACGCTGCTCACGCCGAATCTGGACGAACTCCAGCGCTTGCTCGGCACGGAGGAAGACATCCGCACAGCAGAAGAACTCCTGCAAGCCGGTAGCGTGCTCGCCAAGCGCTATGATTGCGCAGTGCTTGCCAAGGGCGGGCACCTCGATGGCAACACCTGCACGGATATTCTTATCTTAAAAGACGGCACCGCCCACCGCTGGTCACACCCGCGCACCACAGGCATTTCCACCCACGGCACAGGCTGCACTCTGTCCAGCGCCGTTGCGGCTCATCTTGCTAAAGGACAAGAGCTCGTGCAAGCCGTGGAGAATTCTCTGCACTACATAGAGAAAGCCATTGCCGCCTCCCACAAGCTCGGCGAACTCTGGGCAGTAAACCACGGGGCTGTTTAACGAACACCACCCACTGCATTCTCACTCGTCATTCACACTGAGAATGACGAGTTTTCCCAGCGTCTCATCCTTACGCCCCATAATATAAGTACGGGACAAACGTGCCGCATTCATGCGTGGGCGGCTCACATAGCGGTGAAACACCTCGCCCGTCTCACGGTGGCAAAGCACATAACGCGTGCGCCGAGGCCGATACCCCGCCGGCGCAAAATCATCGCACCGGCAGGAAGCTTTCTCTCCCTCAAGCCCCAAAAGGCTGCAAAAATGTTTCCACACCCTGCCGTGCCCTGCCGCTCGGTGATGCACCATGGCCAGCGCATGTGCCAGCTCATGCAGTATCGTGCGGCGCACCATCTCAGCATCTTTCAGCAAATAAGCCTCCACATAATACCGAGAAAGCGTAATACGACGCTTCGTGTAATGGCAACAGCCCAGCCGCTTCACGGCGCGATCCCAGCCAAAACTCCAGCCGGAAAGCCCCACTGCCGCCAAGCAGCTCTCAGCCCAGGCCGCCACATCTGCGGCATCATTCCACGCCCCCGGCGTGGGCAGACAGTATGGCTCACTCCTCATCCTCAGCGGCAAGCAGTACAGTTTCCTCCTCATCGGCATAGCCCGCCTGAACGCTCCAGCCCGTTGGTTGACTAAGCCCCGTAAAAGATAGCTCCGGAGCATCAGGATATGCCTGCTCCAAACACTCCAGCAGACTCCGGGCGGCCTGCACGATGAACTCCGTTCTGCTCACCGCATTGAATGCACTGAGCGCACTAAGTTCCTCCGCCACATCTACAGGAAAATTCATCACAATCAGGCGCGTGTCTTTAACCTCCTCTGCCATATGTCAATGTATATTTACGGCCAAGCTGAGTCTAGCACGTTCTGCAGAACATAGCGAGATATTTCTGCTTTTATTGCGTCACAATTATGTAACAGTCGGGCATTTGTCTTGCATACTCTCAGAGGCTTGTGATATGATTTCCCCTGATGAATGAAAGGTGCATACTAGTGGCGGAAGATGACGCGCCCATCCGGCAGGCACTAGCTGATACTCTGGAAGGAGCCGGCTATAGTGTACTGGCAGCGGAGGATGGACGCCGCGCACTGGAACTTCTGCTCACGCGAGAGGTAGACCTTGCCCTGCTGGATGTCAATATGCCCGGCCTCACCGGTTTCCAGCTTCTCAAAATCATGGGTAAAGAGTGCCCCGGCATCCCGAGCATCATTCTGACCGCGCACGGAGAAGAGCAAGACCGCGTGAAAGGTCTGGAACTGGGTGCGGATGATTACGTGGTGAAACCCTTCAGCATCGCTGAGCTGCTGGCCCGCATCACCGCGGTGCTGCGCCGCACCCCCGGCCGCCAAAAAGCAGCCGGCGCCATTCTCCCCTTCCCCGGAGGCCAACTCCACCCATCAAACCGCACAGCCACCCGCACGGATGGCAGCACCATCCCCCTCAGCGAAAAAGAATTTGACCTCTTCCGCTATTTCCTCGCACACCCGAACCGCATTATTGCACAGGAAGAACTCCTCCTGCGAGTATGGGGCATCAGTACCTCCCCGGGTAAAACACGCACAGTCCCCGTCACACTCACTCGCCTGAGAGAAAAAATCGGCCCGGAAGCCGCCGCTTGTTTTGAAAACGTCCGCGCCCGCGGATATAAATGGAATGACCCTGCATGAAAAAGAAGCTCACCTTCATCCTGATACTTTTTTCACTTCTTGTCGTAAGCGCTGCCTTGTGGCAAGCTCATGAAGCCGCCACTCTGGAAGAGCGCCTGCTAAACATCGACCGCCAGACGCAGGCCAACCGCCTACTGGAGCTCTCCCTCCCCCGCGTACAGGCAGAGGTGAGCCGCCTGCTGGCAGCAGAGCGAGAAAAGCTGGGTAATAATCCCCCTGTAGGCCTCATGTATTACAACATGCCCGAGGGTGGGAAGGCGGATTTTAATAATGGCTTTTTCATGATTACCTCTCAGGGCGTCCAATGCCCCGTGGGGGACGAAGGCATCAAGCAGTGGCTGAATGAAAACGCCATGATTGTGGATACCATGCGCAGAAAGGCGGATAACCCCGCAGCCCCTGTCATTGACCCGGATAAAGCCATTGACTATGATCCGCGCATCCACATGCCTGTGTTCAGCATATACCATGCAGAAAACCCGGATACTGCCGGCCCGCTCAGAATGAACGGCGAGCCCTCACCATATTTCTCCTGGTTCTATGAAGGTCTGCTGGTATACCAGCGCAGCATTCCCACCACCCATGGCAACGGTGCCCAAGGCTTCATCATTGATGTCCCTAAACTCGCCGCCCGACTTCTCCCGCTGGTGGAACCCGGCCTCGTGAACCCGGAAATCCGCCTCGTCCAGCGGGGTGAAATCAGCAACCTCTCTCCCCTGCCCCTCGTCCTCGTGCCGGGCAAGCAGGTAAACCTGCCGGACAGCCGCCTGCGTGAAAAGGCCCTCAGCGGTACCGTGGCCAGTGCATGGCTCATCTCCATCCTCTCCATCATCATTCTCTTCGGCTTGCTTGCCTTCTACGCCCGCCTCGAACGCCGTCGTAGCGACTTCGTCTCTGCCGTCACACACGAACTGCGCACACCGCTCACCAGCTTCAACCTGTACACAGAAATGCTGCGCAGCGGTAAGCTTCCGCCAGAAAAGGTGGCTGAGTACCACGAAACGCTTTACAACGAAAGCCGCCGCTTGGGCCACCTGGTGGAAAACGTCCTCTCCTTTGCCAAACTCACTCGCGGCAAGGTGCGTGGTAGACAGGATAGCGGCAGCTGCAGCAAACTTCTGCCTGAGCTCTTCGCAAAAATCAAGGAGCGCCTCAAGAAAGGCGGCGTGGACTTCCATTACACGCTGGCCCCCCGCACCACGCTACTCACTCTGCGCACGGACTTGCTCTCTGTGGAGCAAATTCTCACGAACCTCGCAGATAACGCGATGAAATACGCTGAGGCTGAGCACCCTGCCATCAACATCAACGTGCTGCAAAATCACCGCTCCTTAGCCATCCGCTTTGCAGACAACGGCCCGGGCATTCCGCAAGAGCTGCAGAAAGACCTCTTCCGCCCCTTCTCTCGCTCCGCTAAATCTGAAAGCGGCCGCAAACCCGGGGTAGGACTCGGCCTTGCCCTCTCTCGTGATCTCGCCCGCTCCATCGGCGGCGAACTCAGCCTAGAGAAAAGTGATTCCAAGGGCAGCACCTTCCTGCTCACGCTTCCTCTTGGTGAATAATCCATGAAAAGCAAGCTCGCCATCTCCCTGCTCCTACTGCCCACTCACCTGCTGTTGTGGTGGGGAACGATGCAACTCTGCAGGGTATATCCGATACCTTTTAAGGAAAACCTGTTCCATATTGTGGTCAGTTACCCGGCTCTGGCCAGCTGCATCCTGTGGCTCTGGTTCCTGCAGCCCCGCACACCTGCCGGTTGCCTGTGGTTTTGCGGAGGGCTCCCACTGCTGACCGGCTTCGCCTCATCCCTCATCATCATCCACACCATGTACCCCGCCGAAAGCATGGCAGGATATGTGGTTCTGATATGCCTTTTTTACAATCTGCTCTGCTGCCTTCTGTTACCCCTGCTGCGGCTACTCACCCGCAGAAACAAAGGCGAGAATCAATCTTCATCATCCTCGAACGCACGAGGATGAGCATGCAGGTACGCCTCCTTCATGCGTGTTTTGGTAACGTGCGTGTAAATCTGCGTGGTGGAAAGCGAGGTGTGGCCGAGCAATTCCTGCACAGCGCGCAAATCTGCACCGGCGTCCAGCATATGAGTAGCGAAGGTGTGGCGCAGCTTGTGGGGGGAAATATGGAAGGGCAAGTCGGAGCAACGCAGGTATTTATCCAGCATCAGCTGCACACTGCGGCCAGTCATGCGGCGGCGTAAGCGGCTGATGAAAAGAGGCCCCTGCGGGTCAAGCCCCGCACGCATGCGATAATTCAGAATAGCCTGGCGTGCATACTCGCCCACCGGCACCAAGCGCTCCTTTCGCCCCTTACCTAATACCCGCACGCAGTCCTCACCGGCCTGAAGCGCATCCGCATTCAGGCTCACAAGCTCACTCAAGCGAATACCGCAGGAGTAAAACAGCTCAAGAATCGCCGCATCTCGGTACGGGAGCCAATCCGGGCTCTTTTTATCCACCGGCGTGCGCAGTGGCAAAGAAAGCAGCTCCTCCATCTGCCGCAAGCTCAGGTGCACAGGCAAACTGTGGCGAGCCTTCGGCAGCGTCACTTCCGCCAAAGGATTCACCTGCAAACCCTCGCGCCGCATCAGGTAGGTATACAGTGAGCGCAAAGCAGCAAAACGCAGGCGAATGGAGGCCGGCTTCAGCTCCTGCTGCATAGCTTCATACAACCAGCCACGGAAATTTTCTGAGACACAGTCATGCCAGCTCACAAAGCGCGGCCCCATCCACTCACGGAACTGCAGCAAGGTACGCCGGTACGCAGCAAGCGTATGGTCAGAGGCAGTCTTCTCCACCTCCATGTACACTAGAAAACGCTCCGCTATTTCCTCTGCCGTCATGCCTCAGGACAATCCGGCGGCTACCCCTCATTTCTGAAGCATAGCCGCCGTTTTAATAAATTATTATTTACTAATTTTTACTTTTTACCGGCAATACCCATGGTATAGCCATTGTACTCACGCATGTTGTACAGAGGCTGACCTTCGGGTACAGCATAACCGATGTTCTTGCGAATCTGCAGGAAGTCAGCGATACCGGCTTCATCCACCTGATTCAGGCCACCGCCGTGCATATCGGCAAAGAGTACCATCTTGCAGTAGGCATCCGCATTTTCCATGAACCACTCAGCCTCCTCAATGTGACGAGCGCCGGTAATAACACCGTGGTTCTCCATGAATACCACCGTGCTCTGGTGGCAGGCCTTTGCTACAGCCTCAGCTGTCTCAGGAGAGCCGGGTGTGCCGTAGGGAGCCAGCGGAATGTGGCCGAGGAAGATATCAGCCTCCGGGTTGATGCCGTTCGGCGGCACCTTACCGGCGAAAAGGAATGCGTTACAGCACGGGGGATGCGCATGGATGCAGGCATTCACACCCACCTCCTTCATCATAGCAATGTGGGTCTTCACCTCGCTGGTAGCGGGGCGATAGCCGCAAAGCTGCCCGGCGTTCATATCCACCATGCAGATATCCTCCACCGTCATGAAGCCCTTGGAGCAGAGAGTCGGGGAGCAGAGCACGAGGTCTTTGGCCACGCGCACGGAAAGGTTACCACCATTGCCATCCACATACTCACGGTTCCACAGGCGGCGGCCCATGTCTACCATGCGCTCCTTAATCACGAGGATTTCGGGGCTGTTGAAGAAGGCATCGATTTCTTCACGCGTCTGCGGATCGTAGTTCTCCCAGGGGAAAATGCGGTCAGGCAGCGCCGGCTTAATATAAAGTTCGGGATTTGCCATATGTTACCATTCTTTTAACAGACACAGGCTCATGAGTCAAGAAAAAAGCACCATTCCCAGCCGGCAACTTCCCGTTTCCGGAAAAACAAACAAGTTCACAAAATACGCCTAAGCCCCTCTTATTCGGAGCGTTCAGAAACCTCAGGCGAAAGTTGTTGCTTCAGCTGCTGAGTTTTTCGGTGACGGCGCCACCAGCGCAGTATCACATCCGCACCAATAGCCGGCAATACCGCCAGCAGAACTTCTCCCATGTCAATGAGTCCCCACACCCCAAGAATAATAAACAGCCCACCCATCCACGGCGTACAGCCATCAGGCGGGTCCACCTCCGGCGCCGGAATATCAGCCGGCAAGGAGCCCAGACGAGAGGCCATTGCTTCCACCACACTCATCACCTTCGGCACATTCATAAACCCGCTCGGATCAGTGTACCACTCTCCCCGGTCAGAGCCAAAACTATACCCCAGCACCACGTCACCGCTGCCATCCGCGCGCACAATTACGGCCTTTATCATTCCCGGGTCTCTATCATAAGAAAACACTTGTTTGCCGCTCTTCACAATGACCGCCCGCTGCGAGGTCAGCAAATAGAAGTGCCGATTGCGAGCTCTCAGATAACGCCAGAACCATATAACCGCGGTCAGCCCAAAAACCAGCCCACAGAGCAAATCTTCCCAAGCTGACACATGAACTGATAGGAAGGCCAAAACAACCAACATCAGAAAGCCAAGAATCAAGGCTTCCGCTAACCGCTCTCTATCCAGCAAGCGCACACGCGGACGAACTAACATCTGCAGCTCCTCGCCCTCACGCAACACCTGCTGCATAGCCCGCCGCTCTGAGCGACTCAGTCCTGACAATGATTCATTCATGATGATTTTTTCGGTATTACCCCTGCGGCAATCATACTGGCGCCAACAAGGAAAAACATCGTGCTGAACAGCGTGAAGCCCATCCCGGCACGCACATTTCTTTCCTCCCGTATAACCTCGGGCGAATGACGATAATAGGTATAGCTCACCATCACCTGATGATCTTCACGCAAATAACTCACACCCATCAAAAGCAGCAGGTAAGCAACGGCGCAACCGGCACATCCCATCCACATCATCATCACCCGAGCCACGGTATACGCGCGGGGGCGTCCCTTCCTATCAAGCGGCAAAGGCTGCACACCTTCAACCTCGGGCAACTCTTCACCCTCAGGCACGGCGGCCACCTGCTCCGCTATCATATGCGCCACTCGCTCAGGCTGTGGCACCATGATGAACCCCACTGGCCGCACCGGCTTGTACACGTGAATTCCGGGCTGCCAGCCACGCTCCCATGCAAAAATAACATCACCATACCCATCAGCGCGAGACTCCACCTTCAGCACAAGATTCTCCCTCAGCGGAAAACTCACCGTGCGCGGACGCCGGAAAAAGGAGTTCTCCATCACCACAGCCCGCCGGTCCGTCAGCAGGTAGCGCGAGCGAGCCATGCGCAGCCGCTGCCACAGCGGAGAAATAAGCAGCACAATGGCCACCAGCCAAAAGGGAAGACCGAATAGCAATATCACCCAGCAATCTCCACCCAACACAATCGCAGCATGTACCAGCGGGCAGGCCAACATGACACCCGGTATCAACTGAGCAGCAGCCTGGCCGGCAGTCAGGCCAACACGAGGGGCCGCCAGCAGCACCACCTGCTCCCCCTCATGCAGCACAGAGCTCACATGGGCAGCCTCCTGTTCTGTCAGGCCTGTGGGGGTACAACTCATTTCGCTTTCGATTTAGCAGACTTCCCGGCAAAGGCTATACCGCAACCTACCAACACCAAAATACTTCCTACTATTGTAAATGCCATACCGGGGCTCATTCCATCTTCCAAGACACGCAGAGTCTTCGGGTCTGAAGGCAGATAAATAATCGAAACATCAGAACCAATGGCGTAATTATCCGTGTTGATGTGATAGTCTATCGTATGGGATTTTCCATCCTCATCCGTAAAACGCAGCGTGGGGTAATACGTTGTTGATGAGTTTCGCCCGCCGCTTATATGCTTACTCATACTCAGCACCGTGGCATTCGTACACACCCCCTCTTTCTCCAGGCTCTGCTCGGTATTCAGCATCACTAGCCCTATCACTACAAAAATGGAGGCAAACAAAGCAAAAACAACCCCAAAGGCCATGGGCGGCGCGTTATCTGCTCGTTTCTGCCAAGGCTGATTGGAAAGAGGTGTTCCCCAAGCGTCCAGACGGGGTGCAGGAGAGCTCAGCTCAGATGGACGGAAAGCAAAAGGAGCTTTATCCGCCGGCACGGTAGCCACCTGTTCTTCCACGATGCGGCGCACTTCTTCATGCTGCGGCACCGAGAGGAAGCCCACGGGATGCGGCGAGACTCTCGGGCGCTTTGCAAAACTCCTGCGAATCTCATAGTCAAAAATAATGCTCCCGCAATCACCATCCTTCGTCACCTTTTTGATAAGCCCGGGGTACAGCGGCCAGCTCACACAGCGAGTCCGCCACCACCCGGTCGGTTCAAACACCACCGCGCGCTTATCCGTCAGCACATACAACGTGCGCTCCATACGCCGGCGGTGCCGCCATGGCGCACTCAGCAGCATAATGGCAAAAATCCAGCCGGGCAAAAAAAACAACACCGCCACCCACCACTGAGAGCCAAATCCATGCGCTACATAGGCACAGACCCCTGCCAGCACCAGCCCGGGAAACACTCTACCAAAAGCCTCCAAGGGGTCCATCTTCACCCGTGGCTTAGCCACAAGCACGGTACGCTCATCATCCTTCAGCACGGAGCGAAGGCGTTCAGAGTCCTGCGAACTGAGTCCCCATACATCTTCAATCATCGTCTTTCCCCTTCCCTTTTCACAATTTCTTCCAGCACGGCCTGCACATATTTGACACGCGGAATATCAATAAGCCCAAGCAGCTTCGCCACGCGTTCCTCGCGGGCGCCGTTCAACTCTTCCCTGCCGTAATCGAACACAATGTTTCCGTATCCATCCGGCAACACGCCAACCTCCTGAATCATCCCCTCGCGCAACGCATACGCGCGCGTGCGATAAAATAGTAACCACTTCGGCTCACGCACCAGCACACGGCAGGCGCTTATCACGTACAAGGTGCGACGGCGCGTCCACTCCCAAATCTGTGAGCTCAATAGGGTGTAAAATCCTACTAAGTACAACGGGAGCATCAAAAGCCCACCGCGGGCATCATTTTCCATCATCCCCACAGTTACCCCTAGGCAGATGAGCAGCCACAAGCTGCCCACCACGCGCTCAAAGGTGAAGTCCCCGGGCTCAGCCTCAGTACGCGGGCGCAGCATGAGGCGCCCCTCCTCATCCGCCCCCAACTGCTGGGCCAGCCACTCACGTTCGCTCTCGCTCAGCGTGATATCTTCCGAATGTCCTATCACGATTGTACCGCTTGCTTGCGCTTTTTCCACCACTTCAGAACGACCGAGGCACCCATACCTCCCGCAAAAACAGCCATCACATACTTGAACATCTCTCCGGAACACAGCTCACCTGAATACCACCGGTACGCTCCATACAGCACATGGACCACGCCGGCAATAAAGAAAACAAGCCCCACCACCAGCTCCACATAGCTGGGACGGTCCGGTGGCTCACTTTCGGGCTCCTCCTCCCGCTCCGGAGCAGGAGGAAGCAGCGAGCGCAACATTTCCAGCACCCGCTCCATCTGCGGAACGGCCAGAAACCCCTTCGGCACATAATAGATACCATTCTTGGAGCGCCGCTCCTCGTATCCAAACACAATATCACCGCTGCCATCTGCGCGGGGTACCACCTCTTTTATCAAATCACTCACCAGCACATAACCCTTCAGCGTACGCTGGCGCTTCCAAGTGGAAGGTTTCAGCACCACAGCGCGCGTATTAGTCAGCACGTACACAGTGCGGCGCTCTAGGCCCTGCTCCCACCACGGGCTCACCGCAAGGCCTATTCCCACCAGCCAAAATGGCAGCAGAAACAATGGAAAAAACAACATCTGCGGCTTGTTCTCCACGTCCGCAAGCATCTCCGGCAGTGCTGTCACGCTAGCAAAGCCAATGAGACTCAACCATACGGCGGCAAAAATAAGGCGGCCCACATACTCAGCCTTCCACCGCACCAGCGGCTTGCACACTAGCAGCAGCTCCTCGTCTTCCTGCACCACGCTTTCCACCCACTCACGGTCTTGCAACTCCAGCTCAGTATCAGTCAGTTTCATTATTACGGTTCGTTGGGAGCATTTTAGCAGAGAATATGCGCCCTGACAAGATTTTTCACTTGCAGACGCCGCTCAATTAGCGTATAAGAGAAGCATAAAAGTCACTCTCCCCTCATGAAGTCCGCACTCATCATTCTCCTTTCCACCCTTACAGCACTCAGCACCATGGCAGATTCCTTCTACGGCGTCAATTCCGTTCGCATCGGTCGTTCATCTACGGACCGCAACGGGCGCACCCGCTACTATGGCCAGAATGGTGCCGCCATCGGGCATTCAGAAAGGGACGGTAATTACACCAAATATTACGGGGCCAATGGCTCCTATCAGGGCCGCTCCCAGCGCAATGGAAACGAAACGCGCTACTATGGTGCAAACGGCTCCTACCAAGGCCGCGCTGTTCGCAGCGGAAACGAAACTCGCTATTACGCAGCTAATGGCTCCTATCAGGGCCGAGCTGTCCGCAGCGGTAACGAAAGCGTCTATTACGACGCCTCCGGCCGCCGCACCGGCACAAGAAAACATTGATACAGAAAAAACACATCACCCCCAATCCCATTATGAAATACGCACTCATCCTCATGGCAGCCCTTATGGCCATCCCCGCCGCACAAGCAGACCGCTTTTATGGTCCCAATGGTTCAAA
>CALABM010000055.1 GCA_937885815.1 uncultured Verrucomicrobiales bacterium
CCGTAACGGTCGCCGTTACACCGAGTCCACGCTTCTCACCTACCGCGTGCGCCCCGGCGATAACCTCAGCGTAATTGCCCGCCGCAGCCGTACCACCGTGGCTCAGATTAAGCGTGACTCCGGTCTGACTAGCGATACCATCTACCCCGGTCAGGTAATCAAGGTGCGTTACATCCCCCGCGATTACCAGCCCGGCAAGTCTAGGAACAACAGCAGCACTCAGGCCCGCACACACACTGTGGCCCGCGGCCAGACCATCGCCGGTATCGCCAAGCAGTACGGAGTGCCCTATTCAGACATTCTCAAGGCTAACAACATGACCGAGCGTGACGCTATGCGCATGCGCCCCGGCCGCCGCCTGACTATCCCCGGCACCGCTAATACTTCCAACAACAGAAGAAACCGCCGCTGATAACGACTCGTTCACGGATAAATCCGAACTAGAATGAAACCTACACTTACTCAGCTCTCAACACTCGCTGTTATCAGCGCGGCCCTCTGCTCCTGTGATATCACACGCCAGAGAGTAGATTACAGTTGGTTCCGCGATACGATGACAGCCCCTCAGGAGGATTCCGTAACAGTGGAGGCAGGGTCCGGCATTACAGAAACGGCAGCCCTGCACCCCACCACCCCCATAACCGCACCGGAAGTGCTGCCGCCCGTAACAGCGGCAGCACCCGCTCCGGCGGCTCCCACCGCGCCAATTCCCGCATACACCCCCGAGCCCCTCGCTCAGGAGAGCTCCGGTGGAAGCTCTTGGTGGCCCTTCAGCCAAGAACAGAGCGCCCCGCAGCCTCCAGCTGCCACCGCCACCACCTACACGGTTCAATCCGGTGATACTCTTTCCGTTATCGCCCGCCGCCATGGTGTAAGCCTCAGCAGCGTGATTCAGGCCAACAACATGACCACCGAGCAGGCTCACCGCCTGAACATCGGTCAAGTGCTGACCATCCCCACAGGAGCCTCCGCCCCCACTGCAGCTGCAACACCCGTAGCAACACCGCCCCCCGCCGCAGCACCTGCCCCGACGGCGGCTCTGCCCCCGGTGACTACTGCAGGTACCTATTATACCGTGCGTCAGGGAGACACCCTCTCCACCATCGCACGCCGTTATAATACCACTATCGCTAAGATAATGCAGGCTAACAACATGACCGCTGAACAGGCACACCGCCTGAGCATCGGCCAGAAGATACTGCTGCCCCGCAACTAATTATGAAAACCGCCATTATCTGCGCCGCCCTCGTGGGCGGAGCCCTGATGACAAGCTGTGCACCCAAGTCCCATCCGCGGGCCAATGTGCATGGCATGCCTCAGGCCGGAACGGCACAGCAAATGCTCGCCACCGATCCGAGTTACCTCACCTTCAACCCCCTCACCATGCAGGGTAAGGACCAGCCCGGATACGTCAATCCCTTCCCGGCCGGTAGCTATGAGCACTTTGTGGCTCAGCCGGACTACCCCAAAACCATGAGAGATTACTGTAATGAGCGCCTGCTCTCACAGCTCACGGCTAATAATTCCAAAATCATCATCTGCCTCCCCCAGCAGCGTGCTCGCGTTTATGTGAACGGCAGAGTCGCGATGGACTGGCCCGTATCCACCGGTACGGACGGCCACGAGACCCCCACCGGCACTTTCCGTATTCTCGAAAAGAAGGTGGACCACAGCTCTAACCGCTATGGCAGATTCGTGAACGAACAGGGCCGCACCACCAACTCCAACGCTGATGCCAGCCAAGGCATTCCTGAGGGCAACACCTTCCGCCCCGCTGCCATGCCCTACTGGCACCGCCTCACGCTGGACGGCGTAGGCCTTCACGTGGGCAAAGTGGTCCCCGGCCGCCGCCTCTCGCACGGTTGCATCCGCTCCCCGCAGGGCCCCATCAAGAAGTTCTATGAATACAGCGTAGTGGGCATGCCCGCCTACATCTCCCGCGCTGTGGAAGATTACCCGCGCGGCGGCTCCGTGCGCTCCATTGATGTGATGTACCGCCCCGGCGGTGATCACGCCGATATGCCCATTAACAACCGCTAATATACGGCTCCGCGCAGAAGAGAGCCATGAAATCTCTCTGCGGCGGGGGCAGGTCCCCCGCCGCAGCTTTTTACCGCCCTCGTCATCCCCAGCCTCTCATGCTCAAACGCACCATTCGCCCGGCTAACGCCTTTCTATACGCCAGTTCCGTGCTGCTTATCATCGCCACCACCGTCTACTGCGCCATTTACAAAGAACTGCCTGCATGGCAACTCTGGGGTGCAGTTGTACTCAGCATCGCAGCCACGGTATGGGGATTATATTATGTGACGCTCTGCTACCACATCAGCGCGGAAGCTATCACCCGCTGTGTTTACCTGCGCTGCACACACTCTCTTCCCGTAGCGGACATTACTCAGGCCAGCTTGGAGGAGACGGACGCTAACGGCATCGCCTCCTGCCACCTCACCCTCAGCACCTCGGCCGGAATCTCCCTGCGCCTCAGCAGTGATGTGCTGAATGTAGATGACGTCCAAGAACTGGCAGAGGACCTTCGCGCCCTTGGCCTCCTCCCTCCGGCAGAAAAGAAAGAAAAGGCAGAGGACGAACAGCAAGAGGAAAAGAAAGAGGAGTAACCCCTTTTTCCCGTTTTCCTCCCTAAAATGACGCATTAAGACAAAAATAATGCGTCATTTCGTGCCATTTTACCCGAAAAAAGTGATTGAAAATCGGTAAATGTTAAAAAAATTACAAAAAAAGTCTTTTCAAAAAGAAAGTTTTTTGCTATAGTCCGCGCGTCTGACCGCCAAGAGCAGACAAAAAGCCTGCCGGAGCGGAACCCAGACGTACCACATTTATATGTCTGACTATACAACACGAGTGCTGGAGCAGGTGCGCGCCAAAAACGCCGCCGAGCCCGAGTTCCTGCAGGCAGTGCAGGAGGTATTCTCCACCATTACCCCCGTACTTGCAGCGAATAAAAAATACGAGGATAATTGCATTCTCGAGCGTATCGTAGAGCCTGAGCGCACCATCATCTTCCGAGTGCCCTGGGCAGATGACAACGGCAAGATTCACGTGAACCGTGGCTACCGCGTGGAGTACAACAGCGCCATCGGCCCGTACAAGGGCGGCCTGCGCTTCCACCCCTCCGTAAATCTGGGTATCCTCAAGTTCCTCGGTTTCGAGCAGATTTTCAAGAACTCCCTCACCACCCTGCCCATGGGCGGTGGCAAGGGCGGCGCCGACTTTGACCCCAAGGGCAAGAGCGACGCCGAAGTCATGCGCTTCTGCCAGAGCTTCATGACCGAGCTGTACCGCCACATCGGCGCGGACACCGACGTGCCCGCCGGCGACATCGGCGTGGGCGCCCGCGAGGTGGGTTACTTCTTCGGCCAGTACAAGCGTCTGCGTGACGAATTCACCGGCGTGC
>CALABM010000056.1 GCA_937885815.1 uncultured Verrucomicrobiales bacterium
CTTGAGGGGTGCTTCAAGGGGGCTTCAGGTCAAAATTGGCTACAAGCCTATCCGCTCTTATCTGTTTGCTATCCGTTCAAGCATCAACTTATTGAGAATAAATTAAGATAAAGCACAAGGAACTGCAAAGCCTCCACGAAAGGCTTGTGGCAATCATCAGCCAAATGGAGGGATTGTTCGCCGATACCATGGAGGAGCTAAAGGAAGCAGCTGATTGTCTCAATCCTGAAAACACAGATACGCCCCATTACGGCTCAGCCCACATTGAGAGGGTCGATGTCGAATACTACCTGTCCTTGGCAAGCTATTTTCCGACAACCAACAACTAACCAATAAACAAGCACAATACCATGAACGTGTACATCGAAGCAAGCTTCACCATCAAGAGCACTGGTGAGCATAAAACGATAGAAGTCAAGATTAACGAAGACCTCATCCCTTTTGGCGTGAGCAAGTTCCTCGTCCAACGCTACGGCGTAATCACGGGGCTGTGCTTCCACTTCACACGAGAAGCCAACGACTAAAGACTCAGCCGCCCACAAGGCGGCTTTTTCTTTGCTAGACTCCAGCATTGATGATGCTGATGCAAGCGAAAAAACGCCAAAATGCTTAAAATTTTGCACTTTTCGTTCTTTTTTGAGGCTCGAGAGAAACAAATATGCAGATGGATGACTTTTCTCAATTATTGAGAAAGCCGAATTCATGAGGGCATCAGCATCATCAATGCTGTATATTTCTCCCGGCGCCTAGGAGCAGGTCTCTCAGCCTCCCGACGCGCGTGGGAACGGGTATCCCTGCACAAGGCGCTCAAAACTCTTAATAATCAAATCTTACAAACATGAAAAAAACAATTATAGCCCTGATGGCTCTGGCCGGAGTGGTAGCTGCTGATAGCATCACGCCGATTACAAGCAGTGATTTCACACTGGGGAGCGAACGCAATCAGGGTAACTTCATTACCCAAAATAAGGATGCAGGCACTCTGAGTCTTAAAGGCAGCAACTGGACCCAGTCTTATGCTCACTTTACGCTTGGTGAGCCACTTACCCTCTCTGCAGAGACCGATACTATCAGCATCAGCTATAATATCGCCGCCACCAATTCAGATACTCTTGTGACAGGTGCCATTATTGGCAGTGGACAGGCTATCGTGGTGGGGCATGGTCAGTATAAAGGAACCCCTCAAGGTGTTCAGTATGGTAAAACCGACAACGTTAGTGGTAACTGGTACAACCTGCAGGGAGAAAATACCGGTGGTGTATATGTAGCAGGTACCAATGTGGCCGGTATTTTCTCTACAAGTGCCCCGCTTACTCTTAACACCGATATTGCTTGGAATGCAGATAAGGCTCAGTTTGTTGCTACCCTCAGTTATGGTGCGAACAAGACCGTTATGACCACCTATGATTTGGGTACCACCTATTCTCTGGAGAAGTTCGTGTTCTCCATGGATGGACCTAATAACCAAACTGATACCATATCGGTTTCCGGACTGAATATTACCTACTCCATAGCACCTGCTGTCCCGGAGCCCACCACAGCTACACTCTCCTTGCTTGCCCTTGCTGGCCTTGCTGCACGTCGCCGCCGCAAGTAAGGAACAACAAATTCGAGTGGGGTAGCCAAGCCCCGCATTGCGCACCCGCCCTAGGTTTCTATACCGATGGGCGGGACTTTTTTTTGACACGTATCCTGAAGTATGGACACTCACTTTCATTCCAATACTCACGTTCGGTCTTTCTTCAAATCCATCACGTCCGAGTCAATGGGCTGCGGCCACCCGGACAAAGTTGCAGACGTTATCTCTGACGCCATCCTCGATGCTTGCATAGCGCAGGATCCAGAAAGCCGTGTTGGCTGCGAGACTCTGGTAAAGGGCAATCAGGTTATCCTTGCCGGGGAAATTACCACTAAGGCAAAGCTGGACTACGAGCAGATTGTCCGCGATACAGTTTACCGCATTGGCTACTGCACGGCTCAAGATGACCCAATCTTTAATTCCGAATCCATCAACGTGACGAACCTAATCTGCGAGCAAAGCCCTGATATCGCGCTTGGTGTTGATGAAAACAAGGACGAGGGGAAAGAGCAAGGCGCTGGTGACCATGGCATGATGTTCGGCTACGCTTGCAACGAAACGCCGGAGCTGATGCCTGCCCCCATCATGTTCGCGCATCGAATCATGCGCAAGCTTGAGGAGGTGAGGAACTCTGGAGCTTGTGTGAGGCTTCGACCGGATGCTAAATGCCAAGTGACAGTTGAGTATGATTATGCCGGGAAGCCTAGTCATGTGTGCGCGGTTGTACTCAGCACCCAGCATGCACCAGACGCAACAAGGGAAGAGATTGAGAAGCTATGTCACGAAGTCATCACATCGGTTCTCCCTGCATCACTTGTATCACCCGCAACTCAATTCCTTATCAACCCCACCGGACGCTTCGTCACAGGTGGCCCTCAGGCCGATTGCGGTCTGTCAGGCCGTAAGATTATCGCCGACACCTACGGCGGCGTAGGGCGGCATGGCGGGGGCGCATTCTCGGGAAAAGACGCCAGCAAGGTTGACCGCAGCGCAGCTTACA
>CALABM010000057.1 GCA_937885815.1 uncultured Verrucomicrobiales bacterium
CAGGATGAATACACCCGCCATATCTCCAAGCTCGCGCCGCAGAACGAGCGGCTGAGTCTGGAGTTCAGCAAGCTTGCCGGGCTTGCGCTGTACCACGAATTGCCGGTGGACGAGAAAACACTGAGCCTTGCATTGAAATACGTGAACCGCCGACACGCGAAATAACCGGAATCCCGGTATTCAGCCCCAGGGGAGCCGCTACCACGCCGCTCCCATTTTTTGACATGCCGCCATGGGGTATGAACATCTACATTAATCCAGAAAAATCTCCGGCGGCAATCCAAGCGAAAGCATCAGGTTCGCCCATCTCCGGCTTGCGTTTCAAACGTGGCGCCAATCTCAATCTGTCCGTGGTTGTGCTGGGCTGCACGAGCGCCAGCAAGCTGCGCTTCGGCATCAAAGCCAAGGGAGACTACGAGGGCGCGTTGCTTGTCTACGCAGCCGCAGATAATGGCATCACCGAAGAAGATGGTACGCGCTTTGAGTTGAGTCTGGCTGTTTCCAGCGAAGCGCTTAATGCTGCGTTCAATGTGGGTTCCGGCAATGCCGCTACGGCAGCAAGTATTTCGGCTGTGGCGGAGTTTGCTTGGCAGGAGAATGGCGCAGAGCGTCTGACCGACACCATCAACACGACTCTTCTCAACGACATTATCCGACTGGCCACGGATGTACCCGAAGCTGCAGCCGGGGAATATCCCGCGCCGGATCTGGTGGCCACTAAGTCATGGGTTAACAGCAAGCAAGCCACCGCTGATACCTCTGGCTTCGTCATGCTGGGAACAGACGAGACAATTTCCGGCAAGCAGGTGCGCCCGGTAGGCAAAGCCGCCAACGGCGGTCTGGCAGTCGATGTTTCCGGTGCTTCCGCTTATGAGATTGCCGTGGCTAATGGCTTTTCCGGCTCGGAAGCCGCATGGTTGGCGACACTCAAAGGGGAGCGCGGCACGAAAGGGGAAGCTGGCGACCAAGGCGAGAGTGGAGCTTCGGCTTATGAGCTATGGTTGGAAGAAGGTAATGCAGGCGACAAAAAGGACTTCTTTGCTGACTTGGGAACGTCTGCTTTAACAACCCTGTATGAATCGCCGTCCGGTACAGCAATCGATAACGCTAACGTGTATGGCTTCGGCATGGTCATGAAAAACAGAGGGCGAGTTCTTGCTCTTTCCACGCAATGTCGAAGCGGCGGTACCCCGGCTCCTGCCAATACGGATATTCTGGTCAAAGTCTGGATAAAAGACAACAGCGGAAACAAAGCACTGCTTGCCACCAGTACGAACTATCAGCAGCATAGCGTAGGGGAAACCATGCGCTGGGTGTTTGACCCATTTGAGGTAGAAGCCGGGGATATGTTGCTGGTTACATTCCATACCAGCGACTATGCCGATGGCACTCAATATGCAGTAGGACACCAATGCTGCTTTGCCGTGACTCGTACAACCGAAGCTGAAAGTGGTTGCTTAGGTAGCAATGGACAATGGCAGTATACCAATATGATTCCGGTGCATACCTGGGAGCTTCAGGTTCGCCATGCGTACGACACCATCTCTCACTTGTCCGCCGAAGAACACGCAGGACTTCTTCAACTTCTCGCCCGCAAGGATGCCTTGCTGGCACTTCTTAACACCTAACCCATCATCATACATTTATGACCAATTCATTTGTAACAGGCGGCATCGTGGTCGCCAATGCCTTAGCGGTAGTGACGCTGGCCACAGCTGAACTCAATCCGTTCATCGAATACATCCAGAATGGTGCCTCTGTGGGTGCCATCATGGGTATCTTCCTCTGGCGTGAAATGAAGCGAGCTGAACGATACGAACACCTCTACGACCAAGAGCGCAAGCTGCGACTCGAAGCCGAGAACAAGTGTGCGAATTGTCCTTTTGTAAAACGAGCCCACGAGGAGTTTATGGATAAACGAGTTGATGAGCAAAAATGACATCGTTAAGCATTGAAAATAAGCATAAAAAGATGCAAGGAAAAGCAAAAAAGTCCTTGCATATTGTACGCAATCTGCTATGCTTTCACCATAGATAAAAGCACTAAGTAGCAATGAATAACGAGTATATAGACAAGCTGAAAGCCTACGGCATCAACCCCGCCGACTACGATGAGTTCGAGATGGAGGAAATCGCCGACACCCTGAACACCTACGAGGAAAACAAGGCATACGCCGACAGCTACCGCAAGGAGCTGGAAGCCGGGGAAGAATCCGACAAAGGCTACCACGAGTTCTTGCAGGGGATGGCCGACCGCGAAATCATCAGCCTGTATGAAAATTACGGCATCGTGACCAACATCAAAATCGAGGGCTGGGAACCCGCCTCCCGATAAGGGAGGTGGCAACCAGCCCAAATCACCAAGACTTCAACCCACACAAGAGCAAATGAAAGTATACATCGAAGCGCACTTCAAGCAGGTAAAGGAGAACGAGTACAAACGAGTCGAGGTCAAGATTGACGAAGACCTCATCCCCTGAAGCGTACACAAGTTCCTAACCGCTCGGTATGGTGAAATCTCAGAGCTGAGCTTCCATTTCACCCGAGAAGCTGATAATTAACTTTTAAGCCTCGTTCCAAGTTCTAGCACATTACTGGTTAGAACAAAATAAAAATTGATTTGCAACGGGTTATTCCGAAAATAAATCGTAATATTCCTTGAATGTGTATTTATCCCACTTATACTTCTCATTCAAGGAAAATATATTGTATGAAGATTGAATCTTTCCTTCTACGGTTTTGGTTCTGATGCGTTCAGTCATGATAATCACCAGGTAAACATAGATATTTTCATTTTGTAAACAAAACTTTAGCCTTTTTGCTAACAATTGCCTGACCTTATCTCCGCTAGTCTTAGTTGAGTAAAGAACGAATGTAGAAGTAGCGTCAGCTGAAATAAAATCTAATTCCTTCAAGGTACTACCTAAGCTGTCATATATCTCTTGATATATTTCCCTATCTTCGCTATCAATTCGAAAATTTACAGTAATTTCATACGTTGTATTCATAACATCTCGAGTATAGGCTTTTTCTATAATTTGTCAACTTGTTTTTGCACTGAGAGTCCTGTATGTGAATCCTGCACACGAAGGTGAAGATAAAAAATAGGGAGTTCTAATAAGGGAAAATTGATCTAATCAAAAGCCGGTGCTTAACCTGCAGAGACTGAAAGTGGAGTTTTATTCACCCCGGCGTTTGGTAGGAAGCCCGAAGAAGTTGTTGCCTCCGATTTGGTAGCCGGTGGCTTTCCAGCTGATGTGGGTGAGGGTGGGGTAAACCTCGCCATTCCACTTGTAGC
>CALABM010000058.1 GCA_937885815.1 uncultured Verrucomicrobiales bacterium
CCCGGGCTCACCGTGGTGATTGCCGCCCCCTCTGGCCGTCAGAGCAATGAATCCTTGGACAAAGTGAAAGACTGGCTCCGGGCTTTTTCCGTAGCCTGGGCAGATGAGGTGGAAGACCTGCGCGACATCGAGGCCGACCTCTTCGCCAAGAGCATCAAAATGAAGAACGGCAGCCGCTGCATTGCGGTGCCCGGCAAGCCCAGCACCGTGCGTGGTTTCAGCGGTGATATATGGCTTGACGAATTCGCATTCTTTGAGCAGCCGCAAGAGACGTGGAAAGCCATCTTGCCCACCATCACCAACAGCATGCGCGGCGGTAAAAAGACCGTAATGATTACCAGCACCCCGAACGGGCGCGGTGTGCGCGGTGTGCGATTTTACAAGATAATGATGGGCGAGACAAAAGGCGCATGGAGCCGCCACCTTGTCCCGCTGAAAAGCGCCATTGCCGAAGGGCTGCCCACGGACTACCAGGAACTGGCAGACCTGATGGACGATGCCGTAGCCCAGGCGCAAGAGCTGGACTGTGAGTTCCTGGACGATACCAGCGAGCTGCTGAGCTATGAGCTGATAGCCGGAGCCACCAGCCCGGATGCCACCAGCGTGGCTGCGCCTGAAGTTTACGCCCCCGGCAGCGGGCGGGACATCCGCCTTGGCATTGACTTTGGCCGAACGAATGACCCCACCGTGTGCTGGATGTTCGAGCGCGTGGGCGATGTGTGTTATACCAGGGAGGTGCTGGTGCTGAAGAATTGCCCCACCCCTGCACAGGAAGAGATACTGCGCAGCCGCATCCGCGTGGCACGCCGTGTGTGCTTTGACTACACCGGCCCGGGCATCGGCATGGGCGACCATCTGGTGCAAGAGTTCGGGCAATGGAACCCGGGCAAGCATGAGTTCGGCAAGATTGAGCTCTGCACCTTCACGGTGGCATTCAAGCGCGACATCTTCCCGAAGCTGCGGCGCGCATTTGAGGCACCGGTGCGGGTGCGCATCCCTGCCGGTGAAGACATCCGCGAAGACCTGCACGCCATGCAGCAGCTTGTGAAAAATGGGGAATACACTTACAGCGCCCCGCACACATCAGAGGGCCACAGTGACCGCTGCACCGCCCTGGCATTGGCATGGCGTGCGGCAGCCGATGCCGTTTGCACGGATATGCCTATACCGGTAGACCGTGCGAGCGCATGGGATTTGCCGCAGCCCGTAAGCCGTGAAATTATGAACCGCCCTTTTTAAGACATGAGCAGAAAGAACAGGAAAGCCACAGACAGCCACCCGTGGAATTTCAGCACGGTTGACCTGCAAGGCATGGCCCGTGAACATGACCGATGGCTGGACTTCACCAGCCCGCTGGATTTTCTCAGCGTGGATGTGGTACGCCGTGCCCAGAATGAAGCCACGCGCGGAGCCTATGCCCAGCTGCAATGGCTCTGGGAACAGTTGGAGCCTGCGGACTCCATTCTTGCCACCTGTGTGGAGCGCCGTCTGGGTGCGCTGAAGCGTATTCCCTGGGACATCCGCAAGAAAGATGGCTTGTCGGATGCGGAAGATTTACTTGCCGAAGCCCAGCTGCGGACGCTGCAAGACTTTGCCAACGCCATAGAGAACCTGGACGAAGGCATCGAAGCACTGGCACAAGCGAGCTTCCGCCACTACCGCCACATCCAGCTTTTAGAGACGGAGGGCGGAGCCCTGCGCCTGAACTTAACAGAGAACTGGAACTGGGCGCGTGATGGCTATGCGGGTGCCTGGCAATGGAACCCCGCCGCCACTTACGGCCTGACCCGTGGCATGCCTCTGCCGGTAGACCCGGCCAGCATTGTGACCCGCATCTGTGCCCGCCCGATTGACCAGCCGGCCATGATGCTGTGCCTGGACAGGAAGAACGCAAAAGCACAATGGCTGGTATACAATGGGCGCTACGGCACGCCGCCGGTGTTCGCCATCATGCCGCAGGGCGTGGACGAATCGCTGCGCAAGGAGTATATCAAATTTGCCATGCAGTGCGTGAGCAATGCAGCGGGCGTGCTGCCCGCCGGGGCGGATGTCAAGACTGTAACGCCCGGCAATGGTGGCCCCGATACCTTCAGCCGCATGATTGACCTGAGCACCCAGGAACTGGTACTGCGCGCCACCGGTGGCCTGATGACCATGCTGACCGCACCCGGTGCCGGTACGAACACCGCCACCGGCAGCGCGCACCAGGATGCTTTTGACGACCTGGCCGCAAGCGAAGGCGCGCAGATAGCAGCGCTGCTGCAAGAAAAGCTTTTTGCCCCGGTGCTGGAACAATGGCACCCCGGCCAGCCGCATCTTGTGGAGTTCGTCATGCGCCGCCCGGACAGCGACAACGCCGCCGGCAGCGTGCAGAACATTGTCAGCCTGGCCACATCCGGCTACCGTACCCCGGACGAACAGGTGGCAGAGCTCACCGGCTTGCAAGTCACATCGGCCAACATGGACAGCACCGCCATTTACGCGGCCAAGGCTGCGGGCTATGTGCCCACCCAGGAAGCAATGGCCGAACGCATGGGCATGCCGCTTCAGCCCGCACCGCAGGAAGATGGGGGGCTGCCCCCGGCTCTCAATAGCCTGCGCGTGCGCTATGCTCCGACCATGCTCTACCCGCCCGCGCGTGCTGCGTTTGAGCGGGCGCCAAATGCGAAAGCGACAAGCAGGACAGAGAGCCCGCGCACCGAAGCTGCGGGGGAGCCGCCGCTGACGGGCGGCGAGCTTGCGGCACTGCGGGCGCTGGGTAGCGGGCTGGATGCCGGCCAGATGGCGGCAGATGCCCAGTATGCAGCGGAAGAGCTGCTGCAGGGGGTGGAAGAAGGCGAGGAAAGCCAAAAACCCGCACAAGCCCCTGTAGCGCCGCGCGGGGCTCTTAGGGGTGCGGAGTACCCCGCCACCCCAGAAAAGGGCGGCAGAGGGGCGGCAGAGCGCGGCAAGCAGACAAAATGACAGCAAGCACCACCAGAGATATGAGCATACCAGCATTTACAGACAAGACAGCACCGCGCGCGCCGTTTAAGCCCGGAAGTGTGCCGGGGGCCGCATGGTTTAACATCGAGACCGTATTCTGCCACGCCTGCCCGAACCCGGGGGCGATGCTGCGGAGCCACGGCCTGCACCCGGAAGAGGGGGCAGACCTGTGGGCAGCCTGTGTGGAAGCGGGGCTTGACCGTGAGGTGGCCACGCCTGAGACGCTGGCCGCGCTGGCCGATACCTTCCGCGCGGTGGATGCGGATGGGCGCGGGGTGCTGCTGACGGTAGACCATGCAGGGGTGGGCGAGCGTCCGGACACGCGAGCGGCGGGCTGGATAAAGGCACTGCACGCCGATGGCGGGAAGCTGTGGGCGTGGATTGAGCTGACTCCCTACGGCCACGGGCTGGTGGATAGCGCAGAATTTGCCTTTTTCTCCACGGAATATGATTACCGCGATTTCAAACAGACGGCAGCGGGAGCAGAGCCGCAGAGGCTGGCAGGCTGTACGCTAACGAACGGGCCGCGCCACCCGGCGCAGACGCCCTGCACGAACATGAAGACCTTGCAGGCCCGTGCCTGCGCAACCCAAGACAATAAGAACATGAACACCGAAACGGAAGAAAAGAAGACCCCGGCCACCAATACGGAGCCGGAGGACACCCCCGCCGCCGCTAACAGCTCCGGCGTGGCAAGCAAGGGCGAAGAGCCCGCCAAGGAACCTGCCGCCACCAATGACGATGACCTGCAGCCCAGTGATGACCTTTCCGCCGCGCTGGTGGCGGTGGCCGAATTGCTGGGCCTGCCGGATAGCGCCAAGCCTGCCGACCTTGTGGACGCGGTGAAGACGCTTCAGCGCAGCAATGATGAGCTGCGCACGGCGCTGGCAGAGGCAAACAAGAATGCGAGCATGAACGGCGGCACTGCTGCCAACTCTGTGCGCTACCCGAACCTGCGCGCGCTGAATCACGGCACCCGCAAGGCCACGGCCCTGACCGGTGCCACGCCTAACCGCGAAGTAACGGTAAGCGTGGGCCACGGCACCCGCGCTGTGAATTGCCAGGACAAGGCGCGTGTGGATTACTGCACCAATGCCGTGGCAACGGCAGAGCGCGCACTGGGCCGCACGATGACCCCCGCCGAATATGGACGCGCCTGGGCCAAGGCCAACTCAGATTACAGCCAGGGCGTGAACCGCTAACCCAAACAAGAAACAATACAAGACACATGATTACGAATCATACCCCCGCCATCCGTGCCCCGTATGCTGCCGCGCTGAAGAGCCAGCCGCACATTCATGAGGGCAAGCTGGGCAAGCTGAACGCCGACGGCGAGATTGAGCTTGCCACTTCCGCAGATGAGGCCTTCGGCATTATCTGTGACCCGGACAGCCTGGCCACGGCTGTGGCCGGGAATGCCACCAGCGCCACGCTGGTGCACCTCAAGTTCGCTGGAATTATCCAGGTAAACGTAGGCAGCACCGGTGCCGCCATCACCCCCGGCACCAAGCTGGTGTACGGCTCCGGCGGTGTGCTGACTACCGGCACGGGCACGGCTGTGGCCGTGGCTGTGGAGTCCGCCCCTGCCGGCAGAGCCGGCCAGATGGTGAATGCTATTCTGCTCTAACCCCTAACCCCGCAAGAAATATATGTCCGCAGTGAATCAGTTTAATTACCCGATTTACAATTACGCCGTGGGCTGGTTTAACCGCCAGGCACCGAACCCGCTTGACTTTATCGCACCCGCCCTGTCTGTGGATGGTGTGACCGGTACATTCAAGCGCTACCCGCAGGGCTATGCCTTCCGCCAGGTAGACACGCGCCGCGCGCCGTATGAGGAAGCCCGCATCGTTGACGTGCTGGCCGAAGATGTGCCGTACCTGCTTGAAGACCACAGCCTGCGCATTGGCGTGGATGATAGCGAGATAAAGCCCGGCGCCGGTAATAAGAAGGAGGCCGCAGACCAGATTGCACTTGCCAAGACGGGCAGCCTGCTGGCCACTTGGCGCACCTCTTCCATTGCTGCCGGCCTTGCATACTTCCGCAAGCAGGTGGAAGCTAAGAGCGGCAAGGGTGCATGGAGCGGCGTGAATGCCGACCCCATCAAAGAGCTGCGCGAGCTGATGGCCGAATATGAGGCCACCAATGGTGTGCTGCCCAATCGCTTCCTGTTCAGCCCCGATGCCTGGGACAAGCTTTGCGACAATGCCGCCGTGGCTGACCTGGTGGCTTACAATGACGCGAAGGTACTCACCCCGGCGCTGCTCTTCAAGCTGCTGCACATGACCGGTGAGGGCCAGACCGCCCCGCAGTTCCTCAAGGCCACTGTGCCTGTGGGTGTACACCGCCCCGGTGCCGAGGTGCCCTTCACGGGCAGCAATGCCCTGGGCTCTGATGTGTGGGTCACCTATGTGGACGAAGGCCAGCAGATTGGTGACATGTGCGGCATGCGCCAGCTTCACGCCGGTGGCGAGAGCCCGGTGGAGAATGTGGAAAGCTACTACAACCGCGACAAGAAGACGACCTTCTACGAAGTTGGCATGCACCGCGCGTTCGCCGTGACCGCCCCGTCCTGCAATATCCGTCTTGCCATTTCCTGACGCTATGGCCACGAAGAACACCACCACGAAGGCCGCACCGGTTGACCAGCCCGAAGCTGAGCAGCCGGTAGCGGGGAAGCCCACCACCGAACAGGTGACGGCCATTGCCTGCGCCCTGCTGCAATCCCCCGGCTATTCCATCAAGCTGCGGGATGAGCAGCACCAGGCGCACCTGGTAAAGACCGCCATGCAGATTGCTGAGAAAATCAACGCCGCTGTAAACGCATGAAGTACTGGCTACCGCTGACCGTGCAAGACCTTTCCGCCGTGTTTGCCACGGCTGAGCTGGACGAACTCACGCGCCCGGAATGCCTGCCGTATGTGGAAGACACGCTGGCGGACATTGTGGCCATGGTGCGGGAAGCGGTGGCCACGAACAAGGCCAACAGGATGGGCAGTGACCCGCTGAGCATACCGCGAAGCCTGCGCCCCGCCGCCCTGGATATTGCCGCGCTGCGGCTGCTGAAGCGCTTTGCCCTGACGGTGACGGATGAGCGCAAGGCGGCAGCAAGCGCAGCAGAGGCAAGGCTGGAAGCGGTGCGGAAGGCAGAGGCACCGGTGCTGGATGAGGCGGGCAACCTGCCGCAGCAGCCCGGCCAGGTGCCGGAAATGGTAGCGCCGACCCCGGCCTACGGAAATGACGGCATAGGCTGGTACCCCACACCCACCCACTAAAGCGATGGAAAACTTACCTGAAGCGCCGGAGTACAAGCTAGCGGAGCACCTGATAGCAGAGCTGCGCCGGGATGCAGTGCTGGCACCGTATGTGTACCAGCAGCCCTGGGACAGAGACGAACAGGCGCAGGCGCTTGCCATGGCCGCCGGCCAGTACAGCGGCACGGTGGCGGTGGTGCCGCAGATGCCTGCCCCGAATAATGACGACCCGGACGGGAAGGCGGGGACGCTGCGCGCCCGTGTGGCGGTGGCCATCCTCTGCACGCAGAATGTGCCGGGTGGGCAGACGGGGCGGCAGGAGGCAAGCCTGCTGTATAAGTGCCTGAATGCGGTGCTGCGCTGGGATGTGATGGACGCGGGCATCCCGTACACACAGCCGAAGATTGACAGCATCAACACACTGAATCTGGCGGATATGCCGAAGCTGGCGAACCTGAGCGGCGTGCTGATACAAGCCTCTATTATTTACAACTACAAGCAACTAATCAAATGAGCACTAACACGAACGAAAAGGCCAAGAAGGCCGCAGGCTGGGTGACTGGCCTGCTGACGGGCTGGGGCATTCCCGGCACGATTGCGCGCATCATTGCCGGTGCGATTGTTGGAGCGATTGCCACCGCCGCTGCCCTTACCGGCACCGGCTGCACCGCTAGTTACAAGCAGACCGCAGACGGCGCGGTGGATTACAGCCACAGCCTGACGCTTCCGCTGCCGGTAGAAAACTCTTGCGATAAGTAAGCCATGAGCACGAAGAAGACGAACACCGAAGGCACGGACAAGCCGGAGCTTGTGCGTGTGAAGATGAAGAAAAAGGCACATGTGGCCGGGTGCATTGCTGCGCCTGGTGCGGTGCTTAACGTAACAAAGGAGAGCGCCGACCGCCTGGTGGCAGATGGTGTGGCTGTGATTCTTTACTAACCCCCGAAGAAGAAAGGAACGCATGAATTTAGACCGATTAGATGCCGCCACCATCCTAGGCGCCCGCGTATGGATTGTGACGATTGGCCAGACCATCACCGGTGGCTCTGGGGGGAATAACAAGGTGAGCGACACTGTGCTGCCCGAACTGCCGGAGAGCTACGCGAACCCGGGCGACTGGATTGCTCTGGGCAAGGTACGCACTGCCAAGCCGCAGACGGATTACAAGACAGCGGATGTGGAAGGCGTGGACGATACCGGCGCTTACAAGGTAACGGAGATGAAGCTGGCGCAGAAGCGCAAGCTTCAATTCAGCACGAATGACATCACGCCCGAAGCCTTCCAGATGACTTTCGGCCTTACCTCTGCCATTGTGGATGGTGAGGAGCAATCCGTCTTTGCCAGTGGCAATGACTCCCTGGAAGTGTGGGCTTGCTATGAGATGACGGACGCCTACCGCACGCAGACGGGCATTGCCCGCATTCTGGTGCGTGGTGTGCTGAGTCTGCAAAACCCGCTTGAAGCGAAGAGCGACCCCGCGCAGGCTGACTATGAGCTGAGCGTGAAGCCGAATGCTCTTGCCATGTTTGTGGCCGGCTCTGCCGCCTGATAACCCCATGGCAGCGGGGCGGCTGCGGCTGCCCTGCTGCCTACCATCCGAAGAAAACAAGCAAGACCATGCACAAGAATATCGAAACAGTGGCCGGGTGCCTTACGCGATTAACCTGCGAAGTCATTACAGCAGATGGAGCAACGCCGCCGGAATTGACTGCGTATGTGCTCATAGAGCAGCAGAGCTACCCCGCCATACAAGAGGCGGGCGGGGTTTTTTATTTCCCCGCCGTTGACTACGGCCAGCACCTTTATGAGGTGAGAGCGGACGGCAAGCCGGTGCTCTTCGGCCACTTGCTGGTGCGCCCCTCCGCATTCCCCCAAGATTCCGGGGTGGTAGACTATGCCCTGGCTATAGATGCCAGCAAAGTGGATGGGGCGAAAATTACGCTCACCCTCACCCCCGGCCCACGCGGCCCAAAGGGAGATACCGGCGCCTCCGCCTACGAGCTCGCTGTACAAAACGGCTACACCGCTTCTTTCGATGATTGGATGGCTAACCTGTTAAATGCCTCCTTCAACTCCGACCAAGCCGCAGCCTCTGCTGCCTCCGCCACCACAGCGGCTGAACAAGCGCAACAGGCGCAGCAAGCCGCCGCTACCTCCGCCGCCACCGCTCAACAGGCGCAGCAAGCCGCCGCCACC
>CALABM010000059.1 GCA_937885815.1 uncultured Verrucomicrobiales bacterium
AAGTCACCGCCCGTATCAGCGGGGAGGAAGTTTTCCGCTTCATGAAGTATGAGAGCGGCGTGCACCGAGTGCAGCGCGTTCCTGCCACCGAAACGCAGGGAAGAATCCACACCTCCACCGCCACCGTGGCCGTGCTCCCGGAAGCGGAAGAAGTGGACGTGGAAATCAGGCCGGAAGATCTGCGCATTGAAACCTGCCGTGCAGGTGGCGCAGGCGGTCAGCACGTAAACCGTACGGAATCCGCCGTGCAGATTTTCCACCTGCCCACTGGCATCATGGTGCGCTGTGAAGACGGCCGCTCTCAGCTCAAAAATAAGGAAACGGGTCTGCGCATTCTACGTGCTCGCCTTTTCGAGCTCAAACAGCGAGAAGCCCAGCAGAATTACTCCGCTCAGCGCCGCGCACTCATCGGCTCCGGTGGCCGAGAAGAAAAAATCCGCACATATAATTTCCCGCAGAATCGTTTCACTGACCACCGTATCAACTATACCACCTACAATCTCGATATCGTCGTCACAAACGGTGAGCTCAACGACATCATCTCCCACATGCAGCATGCTGAAATGCAGGAGCGCATGGAGGAACTGAAGTAACCCCCTTCTCCGGTTCATGAAAACCATACAGGACATTCTCACCAGCGGCACCGCCTATCTGGAAGCACGCGGGGTGGACGCTGCGCGGCATTCCATGCAAAGCCTGCTCGTGCACGTACTGGGCAAGAACAAAACCTGGCTTTACCTCCACTATGATGACCCGCTGACTGAGGAGCAACTTGCCCCCTTGCGTGAACTGCTGCGCGAACGCGGAAAAGGAGTACCCCTGCAGCACTTGCTGGGAAGCACTGAGTTTTACCGCCGAGAGTTCCGCACGGACGCCCGTGCCCTCATTCCCCGCCCGGAAACGGAAGAGCTTGTGGAGCAATCGCTTAGCCTCACGCCCCGCAAGGAAGGCTTACGTGTGCTGGATATGGGTTGTGGCTCCGGCATCATCGGCATTACCCTCGCGCTGGAGCTCGCAGCCATTCGCCCGGAAGTCGTCATGGCGGATATCTCGGAAGCGGCACTTTCCCTCACGCTGGAAAATGCCACGGCTCTGGGTGCGCGTATTAAGACATACCGCAGTGACCTCTTCTCCGCATGGCAACCGGATGAAACAAACGCCGTCGTGCCGCCCACCGGTTATGAACTGGTACTGGCCAATCTTCCCTATGTGCCGGATGGGGAGCTGGTGTCTACCGAAGTCTCTCATGACCCGGCCAGCGCCTTGTACGGCGGCCCGGACGGGCTGGACATCGTACGCAGATTCCTCTCTGACGCGCTGCCCTACCTCTCAGAAGGCTGCCTCGTCATGCTCGAGGTAGGCCATGACCAAGGCGAACAGACCAGAAAAATCATGGAAGAACTTGGGTATACAGAAACCCGGGTTCTCACGGACATGAGCGGAAAAGCCCGTTTCCCCATAGGCTACGCTCCCTCGGCTCCGGCTGAAACGGACACCCAAACTCAAAGCAACTTCTGACGATGAATGAGGAATGGTATATATACCCGGTAGTTCGCAAGCTGATTAGCAAATTGGCGACCTTATGCCGGGTTCTGGCCATTGCCTGTGCCATATTAGCTATTGCGGAGATAGTACTGCTCATTGCCGGTGCTATTCCTCCGGCGCTCATCAGCGGCACAGCATCCCAGATATTTTTCTTCCTGATGTTTACGGGCTGCACCATACTGTTACGCTGGAGCCATTATGTGCTGCTTGCCGGTCAGGGCATGTCCGTCACGCGCTTTCTCACGCTCGTGGGAGTCATCATGGGTGTCATCATGCTCGTGTGTGAGCTCTACACACTTATCACGCATGAGCCGCTTCTGATACGCCAGCATGAAGCGCCGCTGCTCACTTGGATAATTATTTTCAGTACAGTCACCATCAATTATAACAGAGCGGCAACAGCCCCGCACCGCTGGAGGCTGCTTCCCATAGGCTTCTCTCTGGCTCTTTTTGCGGTGCTCATCACGGTCGGCCCTGATTTACTGCTGTGGAATGCAGCTGCTAAAGTGGTGATGGCTGTAACTGCCGCTCCCATGCTGCGAAAACTCTCAGTCATTGCACCGCTGATTGTGTCCATGCCGGAGAAAAACTGAGGCCGGAAATATGGATTGCCCACGGGTAGTAATTGTGCTATAATGGCCCCGCATAAGCATGAACATCCCCCACGAAAGACAATACAGAGCTCTGGAGTTGCCCGAGATAATCTCCGGCCTGCTCGCCATGTTCGTCGTGTTGTGGGAAGCATGTTTTACGAATTTGGCAGCTCTCTCGTTTGAGAAAAATCCCTTTGAAGAGGGCTTGCATATTCTGCAGGCTTCGGTTGTATGCTGTAACACACTCACCGTCATCATTCACTTCATCACCAAGCTGATTCACAAAGAGTCACCCGGCAGATTTCTATGGTGGCAACTTGTAACCGGCCTGACAGCCTGCGGCATATTTGCTGTAGGAATAGGAAAACAGATTCCCTATCAGTCCTTCATTATCAGCGTCCTACTGAGTTTTGTCATTGGAATCTATTCCGTCATCACTATTGTGGCGATTGCCAGAGCCAGGAAGAAATCCGGTAAGGCTCACACCCGCAGCCACTGGAGCCCGGCCGTGGTCTTCTTCACATGGATGATAACCTTTGTGCTCCTGAGCACTATCCTGCTGCTCACCCCCGGCGCAACCCATAAGCCCATCAGTTTCACAGAGGCCTTCTTCACCTGTTCATCCGCTATCTCCATCACCGGCCTTACCTGTGTGGACGTTGCCGGAACCTTCACCGCCCTGGGAAAAATAGTACTGCTGATAGACATTCAGATAGGCGCCATGGGCGTGATGACGTTCTCCTACTTTGTACTGCTCATGGTAGGTAAGAAACTGGCTGTGCGTGACCGTGTAGCCATCTCCGCCCTGCTGGATCAGCAGGGGGTAAGCATTATCCCTTCGCTTATTAAGGCTGTTATCTTTGTAACTTTCGGCGTGGAGCTCATCGGCGCGGCTCTGCTTTACTTCCTCTGGAAAGGAGCTCCCGGCGTACCCCAAGACCACCTGTGGTTCCGCGCTCTTTTCCACGCCGTATCCGCCTTCTGCAATGCCGGCATTGCCCTCTTCCCGCAGAACATGGCGGAAGCCTGCGTGGCTCACGACAAAGCTGTCCAAGGGGTAATGATGCTGCTCACGTTAGCCGGCACCTTAGGCTTCAGCGTCTATCTTGAGGCCCTCACCCGCATGAAAAATAAGCTCACCGGCAAGCGGAACCCCGTGCGCTGGAGCACGCATTCTTGGCTTGTGGTGCGAGTTACGATCATCGTCATGCTGGTCGGCACCATCGGGCTGGCTGTCTTGGGCGCGCTGGAACCCTCCCAACACGCATCTTCTGCGGACTATAACTTGTGGGAAAGCGTCTGGAATACCATAGGCCGCTCCGCGGGCTTCACCATTACAGACATCAGCTCCTACGGGCAAGTATACCAGCTGTTCCTCTGCCTTCTCATGTTTGTGGGTGGTAATCCGGCCGGAACGGGCGGCGGCGTGTTCGCACCGGTCTTCGCCTTATGTGTGCTGGAGGTACTGAGAGTTCTGCGCGGTCTGCCTGATTTGGAGCTTCACGGGCGCCGCATCGCCCGCAACACAGTGGAACGCGCCATGGCCACCGTAGTGCTGTCCACCTTCTGGATAGCAGCCAGTACCATGCTACTCATCCTGCTGGAGCCCACTCTGGCCCAATCTGCCAATGGCTTCATTAAAATTCTCTTCTTGGAAATCAGCGCCTACACCACTACTGGTTACTCCATCTGTAACCCCGGTGAACTGAGCGAGTTCTCCAAGCTCTTCATCTGTGCCAACATGCTCTTCGGTCGCGTAGGCATGTTCACCTTCATGCTCATCTTCATTAAACAGAAGGATCCCTCACCCCTGAGATATCCGGAAACCCGCCTTCCCCTCACCTGATACTTCCTCCACGCATATGAAATTCGTTATCATTGGATTAGGTCAATTCGGCAAAGCTCTGGCGCTCTATCTGAGTGACAGCGGTTACGAAGTCACCGTGCTTGACATGAAAGAAAGCGTGGTGGAAGAAATCAAAAACCACGTGGCGGATGCACACATCGGCGACGCCACAGACATGCGCGTCCTGCGCCGCATGGACCTCGTGGGTGAAGAAACATACGTCATCGTGGCCGTGGGTGAATGCTTTGAGCGAAACATTCTCATTACAGCCCAGCTTAAAGAGCTCGGCGTCAAGCACCTGTATGCTCGCAGCGTGAATGAGCTCCATGGTAAGGTACTCAAGCTCATCGGTATCAGTGACCTCTTCCGAGTGGAAGATGTGGCTGCCAGACAGCTTGCGGACAGATTCATCAACGAAGGCCTCATGCGCTTGCGCCGCATAGATGCCACCCACTCACTGGCAGACGTACGCCTTCCTGAAGAATGGATTGGTAAAACGCTGCAGGAGGTTAACATGCGTAAGCAATACCGCATCAATCTTCTCACCGTTCGCCGTGGTAAACTCATAGAAACGAGTAATGATGACGTGCTGTCTCAGCCTGAGCAGCCCGTGATTGATACCCCGGAACCCGGTATGCAATTCCAACAAGATGACGTGCTGGTCATCTTCGGCAAGGACGATGACCTGACCGCCTTCGTGAAAAAGTTTGACCTCTAATTCAGCCCATGAGCGCACGCGTAACACTTCCTCAGAAGAAATATGCCGGTTACATCTTTGATTTGGATGGCACACTGGTAGACAGTATGGAAACCCATTATCGGGCTTGGAGACTGGCCCTGCAGGAAAACGGCGCCCCTCATGAGGTATTCCTGTGGGATGAGTTCCTGGCACACGGTGGCATGGCCGCCCCGGACATCGTGGCAACGCTGAACAGCCGTTACTCCCTCCACATGGAGCCGTACGCCGTTGCAACCCGTAAGCGGGAATGCTATGACCACATGCTGGAAACCGAACAGCTTCCCATTATCCCTGAAACTGTCGGCCTCGTGCACGAACTGAAAGCCGCCGGAATTCCCTATGCCATCGGCACAGGCAGCGTCATTAACGGAGCGAGAGCCACGCTGCGCTCTGCCGGCATTGAAGAGCTCTTCCCTATCATTGTCACGCCGGATGACGTCCCCCCCGGCCGCGGTAAACCCGAGCCGGATATCTTCCTGCTTGCGGCAGAACGCATGGGCGTACCGCCCACAGAATGTGTGGTTTTCGAGGATGCAGAGCCCGGCATTCAGGCCGCGCTTGCCGGAGGTATGGCCTACGTACGCGTAGCGCAGTAAGCCATTTCACTCAATATTAATAGGCATCACAAGCCCAGACTCTCCACACCGGGAGCTACCAGCGTCTCGCTGTAGTCCTCCGCGTTGGTGGACTCCTCAGGTTCCGGCACAGAGCGCAGGGTCTGCTCCACAACGGCATTCACCCGTTTGGTCGGCACCACTGTTCCACCGGTCACAGTAGGCTCCTGCCACAGGTATGACTGGCGAGAATCCCTCAGCTCACCGCCTACATACAAATCAATACGCCATGAGAGCACATCTCCCATGCGCTTACGAACACTGCCATTGAAAACGAAACGATGCGTCTGTGCGCTCTTCTTGGCACGGGGCTCGTCCAGCACATACTCACTGGAAAGAACCGTTGAGCCGGTACGTGCCTGAGTATAGCGCATCACAAGGCGAACGGGTTTCTCCGGCTCGGCATCATACCAGCGCACGTAATAGTAATCACCCACTCTCCCGGCTCGCTGTGCGCGTGTCCGAGCATCGTGCATAATGTACATCGCGTTGGAACGAAGCGGACTTACTTCCCAGCTTGTACTGGGTAAGGCACTGCTCTTCAGGGGTACATCAGCCACATTACTGATATATGATTTATCCGGCCCCTGACAGGATACCAGAGCAAGTGTGCCTATAGCAGCAAGTATGGATAACTGAAGCGTGCGCATATATTCTATTCAACTACATGTCTCGCGTTTTGTCAATTAAAAAAGTCCGCTGAGATGAATCTCAACGGACTTCTTAGAGGCGGGAGTGGGATTTGAACCCACGAATGTCGGTTTTGCAAACCGATGCCTTAGGCCACTTGGCTATCCCGCCCTTGCTTAAGTGCGAGGGAAGTTTACCAACTTTCCTTCCCTTAGTCAAGCACAAAATTAAATTTTTCTGTAATTTTGTTTATTTCGTGAAGAATCGGCTCATTTGGGCAACAGCGGTACCACGTATTCGCTCCCCAGAGCAAGCCAGATGGGCAAGGTTATAAAGGAACAGACGGTGGTGGAAAGAAGAATCTGAGTACCGACCTCCGGCTTACCGCCGAAACGCATGGCAATGATAACAGGAATCACAGCGCTGGGAATAGCACTCTGAATAACCATAATGCGCTTTACGAGCGGATCCACCGGCAGCAGCCAAGCTACCAGCAGAATAAGAGCGGGAGTCACCCCAAGGCGAGCAATAAGCCCCGACACAAGCAGACGCGGCTGCCATGTGAAATTGCGGGTCAGGTCATACATGGAGCAGCCGAAAATAATCAGGCAGATGGGAGTTGCTACAGCTCCAAGCATCTCGGCCGTTTTCATCACCGGAGCCTGTGCCACATACTCACCCACCCCACTCCAGGCCAGAAGCAAGGAGAAGCACACCGCCAGCAGAGGCCCGCGGAATAAAGTGGTAAGGCGCATATTCCCCACACCGCCACACATCAAAATCACTCCTATGCTCCACACGAAAATCTCGCACCCCATGTTATGAATGAAGAGCACGCCCATCGTGGGATCTCCGGCATTACTGAACAACATGTGAACAATAGGTACCACAAAGAAAACATAGTTCTGCACACCGGCGGTGAGCGTGAACGTGCGTAGGCCGGTACCAATACGCAAGCGGAGCACCTTCGCCACCAGCCAAGCCACTGTCACACCGATAGCCATTTCCAGAAAGCCACAGGCGATGGCTTGCCCGGAAAATCCTAGCGTCGTGATGCGCGGGTCGGCCTCCGTCACCATGTACTTCATGATATTATAGAAGATGAGGCATGGGTACCCCACATCCATAGCCAAGCGGGTAATCACAGCATCATGCTGTGGTTCAATCACCTTTTTCCACCTGAGCCAGTAGCCTATGGCAAAAAAGACGAATACCGGAATCGTTGACAGAAATGAATTGAGTATGAGTTGCAACATGGCGCTGGGCATATCCTACCATATTCTTCACCATCTAGCAAGTCTTTCAGGTTCCCATCCCAAAAAACGCACATGTGTCCCAAAGTTTGGGGGAATATAGCCATTGTGTACTCAAAATCAGCGTATTTTGCCGAATTCTCCTTGGCCGGGTATCATACAGCCCGTTCATTGGCACAATTTTTCTTTTATCCCAACATCGGCGTAAGCCGCTTACTTTTAATTCGTAAATCGTAATTCGTAATTCGTAAATCAACGTGTCCCAAATCTTTGGGACACGTATGCAAAAAACGGGGCCTGTTTCAGATTTGCCGGTACACGAGTAGACTTAGGAAAATCTCGGAAGCTAAGGATATCAGCAGCGTTCACCAGCCACCCGCCAAAAAGCCGCGGCATCCCCCACCAGCCCCATGCTCACATAGCGCGTGCGCAATAGGTTGCTGTCGCGGTGGCCCATTTCATACTGCAGAGCACTATAGCTGCGGAAGTGTCGCAAATGGTAACCGGCAAAGGTGTGGCGAAGCACGTCCGGCACCCAGTGGTGAAATCCGGCGAGGCTACGCAACGCGCGCCAATGGCGCGGCCATTGCGGCGGACAGATGCGTCCCACGGGGCAATGGGTGCGCAGAAGTTGCGCCAGCGGCGGATGGATGGTGACGAGTCTGGCACCGCCGGTTTTGCTGTGTTGGGGGAGTATGCTGATAGTGCCCTCTTGCAGATTGATGTGCTCGCCGCTCAGGCGCGCGACTTCGTGCGGGCGGATACCGGCATAGAGCATCATTCCCACGGCAGCAAGGCAAATGCCGCCTTGGTATTTCTTCGCGGCGCTCAGTAAGGCTTTGATTTCCTGCGGGCTTAATATCTCGATTCGTTCTTCCCGCACTTTCACCGCATCCACCTGTGCCACGGGATTTTCGCTGCACCAGCCGCGTTTCAGCGCGGTGCTGAATACGCCGCTGAGTATCAAGCGCGCCTTCTGCCGCTGGCGCGGGGTGGCGAAGGCTTGCTCGATGTACCGGGCGCATTCTTCTGTGGTGATAGCACGCACGCGTCTGGCAGCCAATCCCTTGCAGCGTTTCATAAAGCGCCGGGTAAAATAGCGAAAATCCGTCTGCGTGCGGCTTCTCCGCTCGCGCCTTGCCTCCAGCGCCGCCGCCACAGCTTTTTCAAAGCTCACCGTTTTCTCCTGCCGCCGCAGTTCTTCCTCGCCCGCAGCTATACACCGCAGCGCACGTCTTACCCTACCGCGTCCC
>CALABM010000060.1 GCA_937885815.1 uncultured Verrucomicrobiales bacterium
TTTTCACCCATGAACAATCACCACACTTGTCACGCAGCCCTCACCGAGAACAGCATTCAGTGAGCGAATAATGCCGACCTTCTGGCGCGTAAGCTCATACCGCACCGCTGGGTGCGACGTCCGGATCCGCGCCTGCTTATTCGCTATAGAAAGAAGCTCGGCCTTGGTAGCCAAGAAAGGCCCCACTGCACGCAACCAAGCTTCAGACATAACTTCCGGCGCATACTCAGCCACGGAGATATCCAACTTGCTTATGAGCGAAGCCAAAACAGACTCCATGCTGCGCACATTAGCCGCGGGATTCAGCTGTGGTGTGACCCCGAAAAAATCGGACAAGGCTTGGCCGGCCTCGCGTTCAGAGCGGCTCATATTCCGCACCGGGCGAATAGAGCCATCAGAAAACATTTCCTCATGGTACAACCCCGCCGGCTCTCGGCGAGCGCGCGGAGGCGGTGACGGCACCGGCTCTATAGGTGCAGCTTTCCGTTTTCTGCTTCGGGGGGTGGCCATTTGAAAAAAGCGGCCCAGGCGGTAATTGCCGCCGGGGCCGATTGAATAGTTAAAATGAGAATATCGGGTAATCCCGGAGTGGGGCTTTACTCGCCGTCGTCACCGATGGAATCGACGGGGCAGCCGTCCTTAGCCTCGGTGCAGAGCTCAATCTCCTCATCCGTCTCCGGCTGCTTGCAGACGTAGGACACGCCCTCATCTTCGTCAAGAGCGAAGAAATCACCGGCTACCTCACGGCAAAGCCCGCAGTCGATGCAGTTGCTGTCGACGTAGAACTTACCGGGAACATTCTTTTCGTTTTTTTCGTCAATATCGGCCATAATGTGTAACGGGCTTAGTTGCCCACCACTATTTTTACCATTTTTCTCAAGAATGCAATCTTTTTTTATTGCAACGAGGCACATTTCAGTACAAAATGTGTGCATGCAAGAGGAAAATGAAAAAAAGAAACTGGAAATCCTGAAAAAAATCGGCTGGAAGAACATAATCTTCTTGGCTCTGTTTGGTGGAATGGCCATAGCAGTGCTGGGGGGTGTGCTGTACAGTTACAGGAATATCCCGACTGCCCACTGGAGAAATAGTGGAATGTCTTTCCCCATCAAACGATTTGGCGTTGAGATTACTGATATCGATGCGCAGTGGAAAAATTCTACAGGTAATGCGAGATTGGAACTGCGCACGTCCTACTACCCCATCGCCACCATTACAACCGGCAAACTTTCCGGGAGCGGTATTATCATTTGCAATTTTTTGGATAATCGCAAAATTCAGCAAGGCCCCATGCTGACCATCCGCTACAGAGACGGTCAACTCATGAAGCGTGATGAAGTCAACATGAAGGTTGAAGGTAATACTGCAACCATCCTGCTGGAAGGCGGGTATAAAGAAAACTCTGATTACCAACTGCACCGGCTCAGAGAGGAAGAGCCCCTGTGGCGTCTGCAGATGTGGGTTCGTCCTGATGGGCATGACGCTACACACTTTGTAGGGTACACAACTATCATCCCCACTGCAGAATGAGCAGGAAACGCTATTTCCAGTACAAAGAGACTCCGGAAGCTGAACGCGAAAGCAAGTGGTGGCACTGGCTGCTTAGCCCTGCGGCAGGTGTTGTCATGGCACTTGCCTTTGTGCCCTATGACTGCTCACAGCTAGTATGGATAGCCCTGCTGCCGCTGCTGTACGTGCTGTGGTGCGGTCCGGCAAAGTGGTGGAGAGCGTTCCGCTTGGGCTGGCTGTACGGCATGGGGTATTACTGCATGAGCTTCTCATGGATACCGGAAGTGGGTTACACCTTTGGCATCCCCCTGCCCGTGTTTCTGGCTGTAGCCTTCATCCCGCTCATGGCTGTGTATTCCACCCTTATCGGTGCTTGGGCTGCCCTTGCTGCCACGCTGCTGCGCCCTGGCCTCACTCAGGGGCCTGTCACGGAAGGGATGACCGCTGATGAAAAAAAATCCACTTGGAGCAAATGGGCTTGGATGGATATGGCCGCCACCCTGCGCTCTGCTGCCGGTTGTGCCGCACTGTGGGTCTGCGTAGAATGGCTGAGGGCACACGGCACGCTTGGCTTCAGCTGGAATAGCTTGGGTATGGCTCTCTATGATGGGCTAGCTTTCGCCCAGTGGGCGGAGTTTGTGGGCACAAGCGCGCTTTCCTTCCTGCCGGTGTTCACCTCTGTCATCATCTATTGCTCTGTACGCCGCTGCGTACACCACTTCAAAGGAGCTGGCAAAGCCGGCCGCCCGTGGGATTTTTACGGCACCGTCGTCATTCTTATCCTCCTCTTCGCCGGTGGTCTTACCCTGAGCCGCCTTTACTCCCCGCTTCAGCTCATGAAGAAGGAGAGCACCCTGCAGCTGCCGGTAATGGCCGTGCAGATTAACAAGGACCAGAGTGAACATATCGCGGAGATGAACGCTATAGACCGCATGTCGAACGGCATCTCCCAGTATGGTGTTTACCTGAGAGCCACGATGGCTGCCTTCAATGAGATTCAGCGTGACACCGTGCGCAAGGCCATGGAGAACCCGGAGTTAGGTATCATCCAGCAGCTGCCGCTGTGGGTAGTCTGGCCGGAAAGCGCCATGGGATGCCCCATCTGGAGAAATATCACCACCGGTGCTCTGGAAAGGGACGCCTACACGGCTGATATCTTTATGGGTGAAGAAGGCCTGCCTATGGTGCGAAAACTCGTACAGGAAATGGGTGGGCAGAGCTTCACGCTCTTCACCGGCGTGGATGAACAGCGCCTCATTACGGAAGATAATCACCTCATTCGCCGTGGCATGTATAACTCCATGGCCTGTATCACGGGGGATTTTGACAGCATCACCACCGTTTCCAAGCAGCACCTCATGCCCTTCGGTGAGTATATTCCGCTGGCTGATTCCGTGGAATGGATTTCACAATCCTACTCCGAAATTACAGGTACTCAGGTAGGTGACGGCATTCACCCCGGCACCGGGGACGAGCCCATTGAAGTGACGCTCCCGGGCACGGACGAAAAAGTAGGCGTCATACCGGCCATCTGCTATGAAGACACGGTGGGCGATTTGCTTACCAAGTTTGTGCGCAAGGGGCCTCAGGTGATTGTGAACGTAAGCAATGACGCTTGGTTCCGGAACTCTGCATGCGGTGCCCAGCAAGCAAGAAACGCAGCCTTCCGCTGCATTGAGCTGCGCCGCTGCATGGTGCGTGCCGCAAACCGCGGCGTAACCTGCGCCATCGCACCGAACGGTGCTTTCATTGATGCGCTGCTGAAGGCAGATGGCACCCCCCACCTGCCCGGTTACAGTTACGCGGTGCTGCCGGTGGACCGCAATGCCGGCTTCACTCTGTACGCCATGCTGGGTGACTGGGCTGTAATTGCTTGCCTGCTGCTGGTGCTTCTGTGCTCAGCTCCCCCCATCATCAACCGCTACTTCGCAGGCAAGTAAAAACTAGACAACTCTAGTAGTAGGTCATTCCATATCACCGGAAACCTCACCAGAAGGAGGAGGTTTCCGGGATATGTTTCCAGCTGGTCGTATAGGCGGGGCTGACGTAGGAGCGGTTCCAGAGCGTGGTGTTCCCTTGATTCGCGAAGTGAATATCGTGCCCGGCCTGCTGGAGCTTGTCCAGCACGGCCATGAGCTTGCTGGGGGCTACATTCGGGTGTTCAAATGTGGGCTGAATGTGCTCGCATTTCTGAAGCTCGGTAAGTAACACGCCGACTTTCTTATATTCAAAGCCGGGGCGATACAGATTCTCCAGCAAAGCCGCAGCATAACGAGTAAAAATCCGGGTATCATCCGTAGGGAACGGCAGAGCCACACCCTGATTCGCCGCGTACAGATTCTCTGCGTCTCGGAATCGTGAGGTTCGCAGCACCACATACAGAGAAGAGGCCATCATCCCCTCCTCTCGCAGAATACGGGCGGCCTTTTCCACAAAACGACACAGCACCTCACGCAGGGAAGAAAACTCGGATACGCCTTCTTTCAACGAGCGGGATACCATCACCTGCTGTCTTTCCGGAGCAAGCTCCGCGTCCAAACAAGAAGTACCATTCAGCTCCAGAGCAAGGCGCTCGCCATGCACACCGAAATGCTTTCGCAGGTAATGCAGCCCACTTGCGGCCAGCCCGGCTGCCGTTCGAATACCTAACGCATGCATGCGCGGGGCCAGCCGGCGCCCTACCCCCCACACATCTCCCACCGGTGTATCCGCCAGCAGCGGGCGCCAGACATCCGGGGAGGTAAGAGCCAGCACGCCATCTAGCTCCGGGCGATGCTTGGCCGTTTCATTAGCCAGCTTGCACAGCGTACGAGTGGGCGCAATACCCACACTTACTGTCACGCCGGTTCCGCGGCGAATAGATGCCCGAAGCTCGCGGCAGAAGGTCACCCAATCACGCTCGTTGTCAACGTGAGCAAATGCTTCATCTATGCTGTACTGCTGCACGGAGGGCAAAGCCTCCTCCAGCATGCACATAATGCGGTCCGACAAATCCGCGTACAGCGGAAAGTTTGCCGAGCAGATAACAGCATTCGCCGCCTCCAAGCGCTCACGGCATTTGAAGAGAGGCTCTCCCATGGCAATACCCAGCGCCTTAGCCTCCGGGCTGCGGGAGATAACGCAGCCATCATTATTAGAAAGCACTACGAGCGGGCGCCGCCGCCAATCCGGGCGGAACACCTGCTCGCAGCTTGCAAAAAAGTTATTGCAGTCAAAAAGGAGATACACAGCCTTTACAGACCAAGCTTGGCCATGAGGATTTCTGTGACCAGCTTGGGATTCGGCTTAGGATTACTGACCTTCATCACCTGGCCGGTAAGAGCATTAATAAGCTTGGTATTACCGCCTTTCACGCGCTCCACCATATCCGGGTTCTCAGCGATAACCTTCTCCACCAGAGCCTCAAGCGCACCGCTATCAGCCTTCTTGTAGCCCAGACTTGCGGCGGCAGCTGCGGCCGTCTGCTCCGGGGAATTCCAGAGAACCTCCAGCACCTCACGAGCCTGACTCACGGAGCAGATACCTTCCTCTACCACATCCACCAGCCCGGCAAGTGTAGCTGGAGCCACAGGGCAGTCTTCAATGACGCACTCCTTCTCAGCAAGAACGGAGGGGAAGATGTTGATAAGCCAGTTCGCCACCTTGCGCGGAGCCTTTGTAGCAGCTGCCGCAGCTTCAAAATAGGCGCAAAGCTGAGCATCAGCCACGAGAGTATTGGCATCCGCCACGGGCAGGCTGTACTGGTTCATCAAGCGCTGCTGACGGGCATCCGGAAGCTCGGGCATTTCCTGCTGCATCTTCTCCACGTACTCAGCGGTGTGCACAGGAATCAAATCCGGGCAAGTGTGATAACGATAATCGTGAGCATTCTCCTTAGTACGCATCACGATACTTTCACCCAAATCATCATCCCAGCGGCGAGTGGACTGCACCTGAGCAATGCCGCGGTCCAGCTCATCAGCCTGACGAGCGATTTCATAAATAAGAGCGCGGCGAGCGGCGGACATGGAGTTGATGTTCTTCATCTCAATCTTGGCACCAAGCTCCTGCTGGCCCTTGGGACGCAGGGAAACGTTCACGTCACAGCGCATCTGGCCCTTCTCCATATCAGCATCAGAAATGCCGCCGCAGATGAGAATCTGCTGCAAGCTCTTCAGATATGCATATGTCTCTTCCGGGCTGGTAAGATCCGGAGCGGACACAATCTCCATGAGCGGAGTACCACCACGATTGTAATCCACCAGTGAATATGAGCCATAGTGCGTAAGCTTGGCGGCGTCCTCCTCCAAGTGGATGTGGTCAAGCTTCACGGTACGCACCACAGCGCCCTCAGCTTTCACCTTGGCGTCAGCGGGGTATGCCCAGGAGTACAGCGGCACTTCACCCCCAATGCAGAGCGGCAAATCCCGCTGGCTGGCCTGATAATTCTTGGGCATGT
>CALABM010000061.1 GCA_937885815.1 uncultured Verrucomicrobiales bacterium
TGCAGCTGGCGCAGCGAGCGCGGGGTGAGGTCGGACTCGTTGAACCCGAAGAACAGAGCCAGCGAGTCGCCACCCTTGGGGTTCTTCACGATGGGGAAGTAACGCCCGCCTTCTGCCACAGCGCTGTTTTCATAGCTGAGCAGCAGCCCTTCGAGGCCGGCTGCCTTTACGCGCCAGCCTTCAGACGTGCGGGCAAGCTCAACGGCGATGCGTGCCTCCTGAGTGATTTCAGGGTTGGCGGAGGTGAGGTAAACAAGGTTTCCGGCGAACTCGTCATTCACGAACGTATTGCGGATGGGGCTGTGCTCGCGCATTCTGAAGTTATCCTCCTCGAAAATCATACAGAGGCCGGCCACAGTGGCGAAGCTGATTTCTTCACCGGTGATAAGGCTGCATGCTTTAACCATATCTCCGCTGCGTACGGCCTCAAAGAAGCCCTCGGTGGCGGTGATGTGATCACATTCGGCTGTAATAGCGGTTTTGTCCGTGGGGGCGGTGGTGGCGTTTTCGATGATGGCGGTGCCGTTTCTGTCCGTTACGACATCCAGAATGAGGTCTTCAGAGCCGTTGGTGGTGTGAACTCGGAAACGGGTGACTTTATTGCCGTCCTCACGGCGGCTGTTAGCTGTCTCGATGAGTTCTCCTGGGGTATTGTTGGTTGCCCATGTTTGGATGACGGCTGCAGCGGAATCCGTCATCAGGCGGCGCTTAATGAGGTATTCCAAAGCAGTTTTCAGGTCGCCATGGCGAATGGCTTCAAGGGCAAGAAGTGCTACTCTGTGCTCTTCGTTGCGGGCGGATTCAGGGTTCGGTAGGGTGAAATCAGGGCCGGCGGGGGGAGTAACCTCCTCGGGGGTGGTGGAATCATTCTGCTCGGGTTCGGAGGGCTCGTTATCCTGCTCAGTGGGGGTATCAGGAGTGGTCTGCTCAGCGGGTTGAACCGGTTCAACGGTGGTCTGGGAATCCGCGGGAACCGTCGGCTCCGGGGTAGTGGGTTCCTGTACCTGAGGCTCAACCGTGGAAGGTGTGGTGGTCGGGGTTTCGGTGGTGGTTTCGCCGCCGGATACTATCTGACTGCGGTTTGCGTCAGCCTCCGTGCCGGGAGGTACGATGGAGGCAACCTGGCCTACACCCGGAATCAGATTGTTGGTGAAAGCGTAATAGATGCCACCGCCTACGCCAGCTGTGGCGAGGAACGATACGAGAAAAAGTACGATGCTGCGTTTCATTTATCTGAGGAATTGTGAAGGATTTACCTGAATAGTGTCTGAATTGTTGGAAGAAGATGTGTGTATGGTGGCCGGCGCGGCGTGGGCAGTCTCGCGTATCATGAGTCTGCGTACCTGTTCGTATGGGTCATGAATGGCCGGGGCCGGGTGAGTGGCAATGAGCTCCGCGGGGTTGAGGCGGTTCATGGTGCCTGCCGGGTGGTAACCGGGCATGCCGGCTTCTTGACTGAGAGATTGAATGGCTTCAAAGTGCAGGTGGGCAAGGTAGGCGCCGTCCGCTGTGCCGATGCTGCCTATGCGCTGGCCTCGGCCTACGAGCTGGCCGGGGCGTACCGTGCTTTCTTGCAGGTGGGCGTAAAAGGTCTGAATGATGTCAGCGCTGCCCGGCAGGCGGTGGCCGATGATGACCACGTTACCCCAATCCGGGGAGGGGCAACCGCTGTACAGCACGAGGCCACGGGCCGCTGCGCATACGGGCTCTCCCTCATCCGTGTTTTCTCCGCCTATGCCGTTGAGGTCTTGCCCGGTGTGGAGGCCGCCGCGGCGGTCGTTCTGTTCAGCGAAGCCCTGGGCGTCATACATCATGGCCATATTGGGGGCGCCAACGGGCCATTGGAAGCCATCCGCCAGGGGGATGCGTACCATCTGGCTCGCGGTGAGCTGGATGAGGCCGGGCATAATGGTGGAGGGCATGCTGCTGAGCGGTTCCGCAGCCGCGAAACCACTTTCTCCGGCTTGTTCAGCGCGGCCGGCGGCTCCTGAGCCATGGGTGGATACATAGTAAGACCCCGCCACCACTCCCGTGACCAGAAGGCCAAGGAAGGTCAGTTTGAACGGGTTTTTGTACCACCTTTTTATCATGCGCGGAATTATACTAGACTGCTTGATTTTGTGCAAGCAAAATAGGTAAGATTTTCGGTCAACCTGTGCCGAATTATCCTGCTCAATGCTCTGACAAGTCTTGTATGCTTTTTGTTCAAAGCTGTATGTTTTTTTACAGCTTTTCCGGGTCAGCAGGCTTTTCCTGCTGAGGTCTGGGCTTGTAGTGGGTGAGCGGTGTGCGCTTTTTCTTTTTCTTGGGGGAGAAGTATTCGGGGTGGGCGTCAGCCCACGCTTGGTAGAGGTCCGGGCGGTTGGCTTTGGTGCGGGCGAGTGCCTGCTCCAGCTTCCATTCAGCCATGGCTTTATGGTTTCCGGAGAGGAATACCTCCGGTACTGCCATGCCGCGGAAGATGTTCGGTTTGGTGTATGCCGGTGCCTCCAGCAGCCCGTTCGCAAAGGATTCTTCCTCACTGCTGCGGGCATCTCCCAATGCCCCGGGAAGCAGGCGCGCAATGGCGTCTATAACGACTACAGCAGCAATGGCGCCGTTCGTGAGAATATAATCACCGATGGAGAGTTCCATATCCACCAGTGTGTCAATAACGCGCTGGTCCACACCCTCGTAATGCCCGCAGAGGAAGATGTAGTGCACGTCTGCATCTTCTGCCATGCAAGGGGCGGCCAGCTCTTCTGCCACAGGCTGGGAGAAGACGCGGCCCTGAGGGGTCATGAGGATGACTTTTGTGTTTTCCCGGCGCAGTTCTTCGATAGCCTCGAAGATGGGCTCGCACTTCATGAGCATGCCTTGGCCACCGCCGCAGAGGTAGTCATCCGTGCGGTGGTGTTTGTCATGCGCCCAGTTTCGCAGCTGGTGGGCGCGTACGTCAATGATTCCCTTGTTGGCGGCCCTGCCCATGATGCTCTGGGAGAGCGGAGTGGTGATGAGCTCTGGGAAGAGGGTGAGGACGTCAATGGTAAGCATGGCTGTGCGGAGATGGGCGAGCTGCGAATTACGAATCTGAGCATCGTAACCCGCAGCTCGCTGATTTACAATAGTTGGTTACATGTTGTGGCGGAGCATGCCCTCGATGTAGGCATCAATATTGCCATCCATGACATCCTGAATGTTACCGGATTCCACGCCCGTGCGGAGGTCCTTCACCATCTGGTAGGGCTGGAATACATAAGAGCGAATCTGGTTGCCCCAGGCGATATCACCCTTCTCGGAGTACTGGCGGTCAGCCTCAGCGCGCTTGCGGTCTTCCTCCAGCTGGATGAGGCGGGCCTTGAGCATGCGCATAGCTTCTTCACGGTTGCGGAGCTGGGAGCGCTGCGTCTGGCAGGCCACGATGATGCCGGTGGGAAGGTGGGTAAGGCGCACGGCGGTTTCCACCTTGTTCACGTTCTGACCACCCTTACCGCCGGAGCGGTAGGTATCCATCTTCACGTCCGCCTCCTTCACTTCGATTTCGATGTCATCGGAAATATCCGGTGTGGCGTCCAGAGAGCAGAACGAGGTGTGGCGCTTGCCGGCGGAGTCAAACGGGCTCATGCGCACCAAGCGGTGAATGCCGCGCTCGTTCTTGAGGTAGCCGTAGGCATATTCGCCTTCAATCTTCACGGTAACGGAGCGAATGCCCGCTTCATCACCATCCGTGCTTTCCATGATTTCCGTGTTGAAGCCGTGGCGCTCGCAGTAGCGCAGGTACATGCGCAGCAGCATGCTGGCCCAGTCGCAGGCCTCTGTGCCGCCGGCACCGGCATGAATAGTTACGTAACAGCCGGCGTTGTCATGCGGGCCATTCAGCAGGGTGATGAGCTCAAACTCCTGCAGGCTCTTTACGAAGGACTGGTATTCCGCGGCGGCGTCAGCTGCCATTTCCGGCTCTTCAGTGGCCATCTCAATGGCTACTTCCACGTCCTCAAGTTTGCTTTCCAGTGCGCGGAATTGCTCCAGGCGGCGTTTGATGGGGTTCACCTCGGCCATGAGGGCACGGGCGGCTGCGGGGTTATCCCAGAAATCCGGAGCGCTCATGCGCTCATCCAGTTCTGCTACTTTTGCTTCCAGTGAAGCCGGGTCAAAGATAGCTCCCGAGCTCGGAAAGACGGCTGCGCATGGCCTCCGTGTCAAGCGTCGAGAGATCGATATTGGTCGTCTGGTTCTCCATACGGGGGCGGAGTATACAGGGAATATGTCTGATTGTCAAGCCGTACTTTTTTACACACTGTGAAAGCTCTTTGTATGTTTACGGGCATGAAAAAGCTCCTGCTGTCTGTTCGGGGCAGCAGGAGCGAGAAAATACGGGAAATGCAGCTTACATGACCATGCCGCCATCGCACACCAGCACCTGGCCGGTGATGTAGCGAGCCTCGTCAGAGGCGAGGAACAGGGCGCAGTTCGCAATGTCCTCAGGCTTGCCCATATCACGCATCGGTATGCGGCCCAGAATTGCCTCACGGGCGGCCTCGGGAATGGCATCCGTCATTTCCGTGGCGATGAAGCCGGGGGCGATAGCATTGCAGGTTACCTTGCGGCTGGCAAGCTCCTGTGCTACGGATTTTGTGAAGCCGATGACGCCGGCCTTGGAGGCTGCGTAGTTGGCCTGACCCAGGTTACCGGTAAGGCCCACCACGGAGGCCATGTTAATGATACGGCCTGCGGGGCTCTTCATAAGCGTACGCTGCAGGGCTTTTACAAAGAGGAAAACGCTCTTCAGGTTCGTGTCCAGCACGGCGTCCCAATCTGCCTCCTTCATGCGCATGAGAAGGGTGTCCTTTGTGATGCCGGCGTTGTTCACCAGAATATCAATCGTGGGGTACTCGGCCAGTATCTCCTTGATGCAGGTTTCCACAGCCGTGGCGTCTGCCACATCGCAGGGGAATGCCTTGCAGCTTTCAGGGAACTCTGCATTGATGGCGTCTGCTGCGCCACCGCAGGAGGCGGGGTTGCGGGAAATGAGAATCACCTTGGCGCCCTCTTCTGCAAAGCGGCGAGCCACGGCATTGCCGATACCACGACCGGCACCTGTCACAATAGCAGTTTTTCCTGCGAGTCTTTTCATAGCGACATCATTCTACCCTAGACCTCACTCTAATGCAAGAAAAAAGAACTGCGCGCAACGCGGCAGGAGTAACATAGGGGCAATTGCAAGCTGATTAGAAAGAGCGTGTCGGACAGTTGCTAATAAAAAACAGCCGCGCTTTTGAAACGCGGCTGAGGAAATGGATGCTGTTACGTTGGGGTTACTTGCGGCGTCGACGGGCTGCGAGACCCGCCAGCGCCAGCAGGCTTAGTGTTGCTGTGGTCGGTTCGGGGACGGGAGCTACTTCAATGCTTAGAGTTCCTTCACCTACACCGGCAGTGGTGTCGTACACCAAGTAGTAATTATCTGCCAGATTGCTGAAGTAGTCCTTTGCCAGCACGCTATCGTTCAGAGTAAAGGCTATGGACGGTCCTTCATTCATACCCAGATAGAGCGAGTCGATGCCGGTGAACAGGGTTACGCGCTCACCTTCTTTCATGACCTTCACGGCCTCCAACTGTTGTCCTTCCAAAGTCAGCCCTGTTTCCAGTCTTATGTCACTGCCCATCTTCACCGTATCGGCGGCATTCAGGGTGGCTCCGCTCTTCATCACCAAGTCTGCATTCAGTGTAGCGGCTACTCCGAATGTTGCTGTGCCGGTGATGGTGACTTGCGCCTCGGATGCGGCATCTGCGATGTTGTCGGTATAGGCACCGACGGAGAGACTGTTGGCGATTTCGAGTGTCTTCAGCTCCAGGCTTTCCAGATTCATTATCTCGATTCTGCCGCCAGTGGCGTGCAGTTCGGTGATGGTGTTATATTGGTTGTTGATTATCAGCAAACCGCTACCGGCATTTTCTACGGAAGAGTTGGTGAGTTTATTTGCCAAGGTGCCATCAGCATCGGCCGTGTAGGTCAGATGTCCTCCGGTAAGTTCCCAAGCACCAGCAATGGAATATTCATCATCATTCGATGTTCCGATGAAACGAAGGGTTGCTTTATTTGCTGCTCCCCTGTTGGTAAATATCACGGAATCTTGCGTATTTGTTAGTGACGCGCCTTCTTCCAGCAGGATAGAGGTTTTATTTGCACGAGCCCAGATAGTTCCTGTAACCGTTGTGTGGGAATTCTGAGCTAGGCGCAGTGTGCCGCTCGCACTGCTGCCGATGGACGCATCCAGCATACCGATGGTGTTGCCGGCTTCACCTGTGTGGGCTAGGATAATTTCGCCACTGGAAGTGTTCAGTGTGCTGATATCTACCTTGCCACTCAGTGTAAGCTTACCGGCGCCTTGCTTGGTTAGAGCATAATTGCCGGAAAATTCACCTGTGATTTCACCGTCTTTGCCGCTGTTGGCATGAATCGTTGTGCCGGCATGCAGGTATACATTGCTGTTTACTACAGTGCCATTGCCGTTGAATACCAGCTGACTGCTGCCGGAGGTCAGTATGAAATCCGGTGCTTTGTCTCCGAATGTGGAGGAACTGAGCAACACTCGCCCTTTATCCAGCTTTACATTGCCGCTGAAATTGCTGAAGTCAAATCCGGTGCCGTTGTTATTCATGGCATAGGTAAGAATTACCGTGCCGGTACCGCTAATCGGATTGAACAGGTTTTCACTGATTGTAGCCGCACTCAAATCCAGTGTGCCACCTTGGTTCACAACCAGTTCTGAGCCTGACGTCAAAATGCCCAGTGCATTGCTGCCCAGCACCAGAGTGCCACCGTTGATATTTACATCACCGGTGTATTGTGCTGTGTCTGCATTCAGATTCAGCGTGCCATCGCCAATCTTATTCATGTTGCCGTTGCCGGTGAGAGCAGTGTTGACGGTAATGGTGTGGGCGGCTGTGTTGAATGTTGTGCCATTGGTGGTGCCCACCATATCTATAGCCTTATCGCCGTTGATTGAGAAATTTGCAGTGGCGGCAATCGTGCCGTTACCGAGTTGCACGGTGTCATTTGATTCTATGCCGGTGATGCCACTACTGCCGATATTGATTGTCGCCTCACCCAGAATAAAGACATCGGCATAATCACGCTGGTCGGTGACGGTAAACCGAATGCCTTTCAGCGTGGCCACGCCGGAGAGTGCCTCAAAACGTCCTGCTGAATCCCACCCCATGTGGAGACTGGTTCCCTGAGCCGAGATTTCACCACCATTGAGCACAAGGGTTGAATTGCTGTTTTTCCAGTGAGCAAGCAAGAAGGAAGTGTCTGTATTATCAGTATCTGTATCGCCGGTAACAATCAGGTGTGCTCCTTGCCCTATGTTCACGATGGATGGCTGATAATTGGCCGTATTACCCGAGATATACTTACTTGTTATCACCATGGCTCCTTCAAGCAGATTCACAGTTCTCTTACCAACATAGAACGCGTCAGTTTCAACGGTTCCGGCAATGTTTGTCGTGCCTTCTCCTTTGAATATAGCTGCACCCTTTACTGTCAGCATAGAGTCGGAATCGGAACTGATATGACCAATATCCAGAGTATACCCGTTAGAATTATCGAGCAACAGCGAAGCTCCTGCCCGCAGATGCACTTGCGCCAGTTTCAGTTGATTTGCTACGCTAAACGTGTAATCATTGCGCTCGAATATGATACCGTCTCCCTGTAAATAAGATTGTACAGATTTGTCCGAATCTCGTCTCCAGGATAAGGCCGTATTCAAATTAACCTCAGTACCTCCATTCCATACCAAGTCCAGATAATTCTCGCCGCCGTTGTACTTCAACTGTCCCTCGGTCAGGAACTCGAAGCTGGCATTATGTGCTTGAGTAGAATCGATATTGATATTATCTGCAGACCACCTCTTGAGAGATGCCCCTTGGGCCGAGGTGTCAAATACGGTGTATGTCTTCCCCTCTTCCATTGCTCCCAGCACCAGTGTGGTATCATTGCCAAACGAAACAGTTGCCCCGGCTGCAATGTCAAGATGCGTATTTGCCAGATTCATCCCCTCCAGATTCAAAACACCGTTAATGGAGGATGTTCCTAATGTTCTGGAACCAGAACCACCCAAGGCCAGAGTGCTGCCGGAAGCTACGCTGACGCTCCCGAGATTTAGCGCTTTATCCGAACGGAAATCGAGTGTACCACCATTCACTGTAACAGATGGAAGGGTGGTATCACCATTCAGCACAAACTCCTGCGTGTACGCGCCGTTTTTCTGCAACTTGATTCCCCCTGCAAGATTACCCGTATACTGCGCTACACTATCCGCTGAGGAAACCTCACCACTCAGGGTGATACTATCGCACGAATATTTCGAAATTGAACCATTACCGGCAAGTGAATCCACAGCCATATTGTGGTAGAGCAAATAAATCGTACCATTATGCTGAGTCAGGCGGCCCTTACCAAAAGCCGTTTCAGAATCAAACCATATCTGACCATTGACATTCAATGTAGTTCCACCGGTATGAGTGCTGGATGAGGCGATAGCCAAGTAATTAGTACCGGAATATTCCACGGCAAGTTGCCCATTATTAGCATCTGAGAAGCTGCCGTTAACCCACATCTGTTGTCCGGCTGCTTTCACATGCACGGTACCATTGCCGCTTACGTTGCTGTTGAAATTACCGTTGTCAGAAAGAATAAGCTTGCTGCCATCCTTAATGGAAACAGCGTCGTCGCGGGTTCCCCAGTTGGTAACAGCAAGCTCGCCACCACCGGTAAGCACCAGATTCTGCTCGGTATTATACGAATTAAGCGTAAGCTTGCCACCCTCCACTCTGATATTGCTTGAGTTTGAAAGGCTGCCGGATATTGTAAGGGTGCCCTCTCCGCTCTTGGTCAACGTATAATTCCGGGCATCCACAGCACCGCTGATGGTGGCAGACCAACCGGAAACCACATTGATAGTGGAAGCAGACTGCAGAGTAACCGAGCCGCTCATCGTAACATTACCCGCCAGAGACAACGCGCCCTGGTGAGTTGCGCCGGCCATACCAGCACCGGAAAGAACAAAAGCAGAGTTATGAGAACTCCCGGTTGCATACTGTGCGCCGGAGTTCACCTGTATTGTCGCTGCATCCAGCTTGCCTGTGACAGTTACAGAACCAGATGACACCTGCAGTTTGGAAAGGTTGGTATAATTACCCCCGGAAAGAGACTCCACTCCACTCCACTGCAGCTCCAGAATAGCCGCATCTGCGCCATCAACGCGACGCTTCAGCGCATCTGCACCATGGGTAATCACACGTCCCCCGGTGATGTCGACATCAGCATCTATGCTCCCCTTCAAATCCAGGCTTGCGCCGGCATTCTGCTCAATTGTTACGCGGCCGGTACGCTCTGCCGAAGAATCTGAGATATAGCTTCCCTGAGCCATATTCAGCCCGTGCAAAATCTGCGAGGTGCCGTACAGTTCCAACGTAGCCCCCTTTTTCAATTCTACCGCGGAGACCTGACTCAAAGCATGATGCTGGGTTACCGCAAGGGTCACCGAGCCGCCCTCATGCTGAGCATCAGAGCCCTGAATCGTGACTTTGCCCGTCAGGTCGCTGATGTTGTTGAGCTGAAGCACACCTCCTTCAAACCCCTGATTATCCACCACCAGCGCATGCGCACCACCCACCTGCGAATCGACGGTAAGCGTTCCGGTAATGCCACCGAAGCGATATGCCCCGCTTGTGGCAAGGCTGATATTTCCGCTGTATGTCACATCTTCCGCCGCACCCAATGCCGCCATGGGGCTATCAGCCAGTGATATGTTCCCCATACCGGACTGCACAAGCAGAGTACCCTGGAAGTCAGGCATCATCACAGACTGGGTATTCACCCGGACTCCATAACCACCGGACAAGTACACATTCTTCGCAGCCTCGGCATCGCTAAAAAGCAAGGTGCTGCACGCCTGCGCATTCACAAGGGCAGAAAAATTATTGTCGGCATGAGTGAAAGTCACCGTTCCTTCCCGCAGATTCAAATTAAATTCTCCGGTAAGAGCGCTGTTCACTACCAGATGCCCACCAGCACCTCCCAAGTTCAGATTTTCAGGCGGCGCCACTGTCTCCGCCGCGTTGCCATATTGCACTGTTGCACCGGCAAGAGCACCCACATACAAGCCACTGTGATGACTCATATCCAGCATGGAATCCGTATCCGCATTCAATCCGAGGGTACCTGTAGAGGAGGAATCTATGAGAGTCAAAGTATCCGCCGCCACGGTTTGCTGCACCATGACACCGCCGGCATTCACCAGCCAGCGGTTTGTCGTATCTGCCGCCGCTGCACCACTGAGTTCCAGTATACCGCGATTGAGCACCTTATTCACCCCGGCATCCACTGTTCCGCTGAAAACAAAGCTACCGCCCTGAGCGCCGGTATCCACCGTCATGTTGCCTGTTCCTGTGACAGAGCCCGCATATTGCAACTCAGAATCAACGCCGTCATTGAACTCTACGGAGAAGGTGCCGCCATTGAGGTGTACATCTCCCTTGTGACCAAAATAAGCGCTGTATTTGCCGGTATCTTCAAGATTCAGGCCGCCCTCCACATACTCCATCTGGTGGCGCACTCCTTCGCGCATCACATACACGCCGTTCTGCCCCACCGTAACATCACCCACTAGGCGTGCATGACTGCCCAGTTCAAAAACAGCATCCTTACCCACGGTTACGTTCATGGTCGCATCTGCATAATGCCAGTCATCCTCATGCATATAACGCCCTCAATTGATAAATTCTGGTAGTATATGTGCGAGGAGTGATATAATCTCCTCG
>CALABM010000062.1 GCA_937885815.1 uncultured Verrucomicrobiales bacterium
TCCAGCCTTTGATTCGCTTCTCCAAGGACTGAGCCTTGGAACTGATATCTCCCGCCATGCGGGTAAGTTCTTGAATAGTCATGGTAAAATGGCGTGTTGTTGCTTGCGCCACACCAACTCCTCGTCATCGCTGCCAAAATTGTGTTGTCATAAGTGCTGAATTTTTAGTCTTTTTCTTGTTACGCTCTAATTATTATGGTAAGATTTCGCCACATGGCAAAAAGAGTTAAAACGCGAACGGCATATACAACATTCCTGACAAGTCTCAAGCCTCGTAGCTTGGTCTTGTTGCGCCAGCACTTTGCCACAATGACCAATACGATAACAGGAGAATCCAATGAAGTATTGGAATCGCTGACTACCCTCCCGAAAACAGTCGAAGACATCAGAGAATTTCATGATTATCGAGATGCCTTTGGCAAGGAACTCGCTCTTCTTAAAATCACAAAAGAAGATGATGCTGCGGTTGTCATTGCGATGAACATTTTGGAAGAAGCGCTGGAACCAAAAATCACCACAATTATTGAAAACAGCCTACCAGCTGAAACGTCTGCTAAATTGACAGGTAGAAAGAGCGGGGCAGATTTCGTAGTACAAGTATACCTTGAATTTAAGAAATTAGATTTGATACGAAAAGCCATTCATCAACATGGTACCGTCAAACAGAAAGGATACGTGTATTACACCCCGGCATTCAGAGAAAGTTTAAAGGCTATTCCTGTATATCCAAATGACGCAAAGCTGGACTGGGCAGAGGGCATACTTTCTAACGATTTTGTATACTATCTTGACGAAAAGCTCTGTGACATTTCGGTAATTGAGCTGGATGGCTTATGGTATTTCGATATCGTACACGGAGGAGCCGGTGAACAAGGAGAACTTATTAACGAAAAATCAGAGCGAGAAGACTATGCGCTTCAACGTCCTGAATATGACACCATGGTGTTCAACCCTAGAACCGGGGACTTAATGATGCACCTACAAAATAAGAGGAATAGAATAGCATCCTGTTATCTTCATGTCCTTGGTCAGGTTATCTTTGGTGTTGAAGATTATTGGTCTAAGAGTGAAAGGTTTACTACAAGCCCATTTACCAAACCTGTAGAGTATATACGCAACAAGGTTTTGCAGCTTGGCTCGTTAAGAGATAAAAATCCAAAGCTTTTGCGAGTAGGATTATATGGAATCAACCTCGTGCGCACGTATGCTCCGACAGCAGAAGTCGGCAGAGTTCGAAAATCCACCAAAAAATTCAGAGACTCGTATTGTTTAACTACAGGGAGAGCTCCGGAAGAAAAATTGGTTGAAGAGGGGGATGTTCTTGATTCTGTAGACCTCTTGTTTGAATTTGCTTCGCCAGAAAACGATGTTACGCCTTATCATTTAACAATTAAAGCAGACCAAATAACACCTAAAGGGAACTCTGTTTTGGTTGGTCAGCAAGAATGGCTTTTAGAGGTTGGCATTTCATTGCTTGGTGAAACTTTGGAAGAACGTAGAGAGCGGTACGCGAAGAATCCGAAGCTTAAGGAGGCCGTCCCTAAAAAGATAGGAAGAGAAAAGAACCGTCCTTTGCTTCTTGAACGAGCGATGAGTTCCCATAAACGAATTCCAAAGACAAAATGACTGATTACGAAAAACTTCTTTCCATGATTCGCAGGGGATGGAGTCACTCTGTGTATGAATGGAAAGGAGTCATTTCATCGTGGCCAACAATTCCTTATGGATTCGAGCTTTCCCGAGTTTCATGCCTTTCAACTGTGCTTGAATATCCTCGCGGTAGCGGTAGATACCTACCCATTTCCGAATATTCCCCAAAAGTTGAACTCTATGATGACTCCGAGCTGTGTTTCTTTGAGCCAGATGGAGTAAATCCGTCTGACTTAGAAATACTGAAACTCGAGCCGCTCTCATTTGCTGCATGGGTATCACAGCATATCGGTCTTGGGCGTAAAACCCCAGTTGAAATCTCTCCTCGGTTGTTCAAATTACCGGCGGACGGACACCATGTATTCTTAGGAGCGGAATCTTCTGCTGTGGGGTGTATCGCCCAAATCCAGCAGGTAATAAATACCAATGGCAAGGGCTGTATATTTATAACTATCAGCCCGTACTCCAAAATATCGACAGTTGAAGCGGCTGCCAAGGATATCCACCTTTTTCAGATAGATGCCATTATACAGGTTAACGAAACAGGCGTAGCAGAGAAGTGTAATCTGTATGAAATTATTGGGAATCTTGGTCGTGCAATGACCAAAAACGCTATAGATTTGCAGCTTCCGAAAGATGCTAAATGGGAGGATATACGGATGGAGATAAGCACTCTTGATACGGTAGATGTCCGTAACCCTGACATGCTAAGGGACAAAATACGTTTCTCCTTTGTACGGAATGGTATTGTGTATGCTCAATCATCTCCCAGATACGTACGCGATCTGCACCACAGACTTCACTCGGGAAACGCGGTTACTGCTCTCTGGATACTCATGCGCGAGTACGCACGAAGCGAGGGTAAACGCGATGCGGCCAAAACTCCGGCAAAGCGAGACATCGATAATACAAACAGATGCGAATTGGCAAAAGTGCTAAAGGAGCTTATAGGGCTGACTGAGGCTCCATTCCGACAAACACGCCCCTCCCGTACCAAGTTTACCGTTTATTTCAACAATTTCTAAAAGATGTGCTTAATTACATAAAATTACTCAATTATTTTAGTGACTATCCTAGATAAGTAAGTGTATTTTACTGCTTATTAATTGGATAAATCAAAAGTTAAGGAGCTAATGCCATCTGTGTACACTACAAAATTACGGCCATCGGGGCAATTAATAATACATCCACAGCAAAATGAATGCAGGCTGTCTTTTTTTCCAACTACAGCACACCAACTAACATGACGAACAGATAAATCCACAGGTTGTAACTCTCTGAAAGATTCATCCATTTGATGATATTGCATTTTGTGGTATACAAAATTATCGTTAAAAAATTCCCGAGCTGCAAGGCATGCTTCTACTACTCCCCAAAATAGAAAGCGGATTAGGATTATAACAATTGGAAGCAACGTAAGATACCAATATTTACTCTCTAGCGTTCCAAATGCGTATACACAAACAATGAACAAAACCATAAGATAGACAAGAACCTCGTATCTCGTCCAGAAGAAGTTTGACGTAAAATCATGATGCATTAGCAATTTGAATTCGCCAACTAGTTTTCTTATGGCATCATAATAATCAGCTGCTTCAACCTGTTTTTTATGATTACCAACCATTATCCCAATTTTTCCAGTTTTTGCCTTGAAGCGACGCAAATAAACTATATGGTAGTAGAGACCTATTACGGTCTCTGCCACTCGGCAAGTGTTATCTTTTAAAAAAGATACAGCCAAAGAGATTGTGCTTATAAATACGACGTAGCCAGTAAGATGCCCATCTGTTTGGGGGCATACTTGCGCATTGATGTTACTACATGTAGTTGACAAAAAGAAAAACATATCTTCAGAACTTAGAATATGTTGTAGAAGAACACTTTTCTACTCTAGATGGCACAGTAAATGAGACATTCAGTTTTTCTTTTTCAGCATTACAAACATTTGTAACGTTTTCAAAAACAATATTTTTTCTCTTTTTTTGGGGGGCAGTAAGCAAAGATTTAACGCTATTTATCCTTCTTTGTAAGAATTCTGCACGATTATTCTTATTTATGAGCAGTTTTGCAGCTCTAGTATCCTTATCAATTTCTTCTCGCACGTGCGTACCATCAACAAGGCAGAAATCGGGCAATGATTTTACTAAATCCGAGACATAAGGATATTGCTTAGAATCCTCTACCCCTATATACAATCCTGCACCATGAGACAATAAAAAGGAACGAAATGCCAAAGATTCAATCTCGTTACTGCGTACATACACGGTAACCTTCAAGTTTTCATTCCTTGAATATGCCCACGATAGTGCTAGCATTGTCAAACTGTTCTCATACACATCTGCACTTAATTTTCCGCATAAAAGCACAATTTCTTCCTTCGCAAGGAAGAAATACCGTTGCAAGGCAGTTTTGGCATGAAAACGATCATAATTTTCCTTTACGCACGATTTTCCATTATCGAACGCATTAATAATACCTCTGCCATAAACAGGAGACATCAGAAAAAGGAACATTCTTTTCAAGAACTCATTCATCTTCACCATACCTCTTTGACTCTTTCTACGAGATTTTGTTGCCAACCGTTAATTGGATTGCTTCACGCGTGTCCAGATTAACTTACAAAATGGCACTTGTCAATATTTTTTGTAGTATTTCAGGCCTTGTCAAGCTTTTTTCTCTTCTCTGCTTATTTTTTTACTTATTTCTCGTTCATGTCAGAGTTTTTAAATCTGCAAGGGAAGAAATTACATCGTTTTCGTAAAATATCTTCATTTAGATTTATCTACTATTGGGCACAAGTAGTATGTCGTTGTTGTTCCCCTTGCTAGTACAATAGAATTTCTGTATAGTGATTCTCTGAGAAACTCTAAAGAGCTGCTCCTCTTTAGAGTTTTTTCTTAATTTGCTTTCTTGTTGTATATCAGTATTTTATCAATATTCTACTTTGTAAGCCGATTCTAAAATCACCCAAACTCTAAATCCTGAGTGTAGGTTGTATGGAAAATACAACCAAATACACAGGAGTCGACGCGTTCATCATAGCATACGCGGTTAAGTTTACCAATACCATCAACAACAAACTAAACTTATGTGGGCGGGAAGATGAGGACATCTTCCAAGAGCTTGTTATTAGCGGCTGTGCTTCACAGAGGATATATCGAAAAGGAGCTGTATCGGAAAAAACTTTTGTTTACCGAGGCATGGAGCGTTGCTCCGTAGACTTACTTCGCAAGTACAATCGTGATTGCCGGAAAAGTTTCTTATACGAAGAGCAACCGCTTGAAGAAACAGATGAGGGAGAACCTCTCTCGTCTCCATTAGAAATCGAAGATGCCCCCGATATTGTTGGGCAGGCGCATGTTCGCGATATTTTTTCACACTTCACTCCATTGCAAAGAAGAATTGCGGAGCTTTCTATGGACGAAAAATCCCTGAACGAAATAGCGGAAGCTCTGGGAACTACCATAGGCGCGGTGAGAGCCCAAAAAGCGAAAATGCAGGAAATTGTGAAAAAATTGCAATAAGTACAACACGATTTTGGCAAAGGCAACGAGAAGCTGGACTGACAACCGACACATCATCGACACATGTTAGCATTACTCCCATACCAAAAAGAACACGCCGACAACATTGCGGCATCCATAGCTCAGCACCGAGTAGCCCTCG
>CALABM010000063.1 GCA_937885815.1 uncultured Verrucomicrobiales bacterium
GAGCCGAACTGGCCATAGCTCCCCCCCTCACCACCTCCATGACAGTATCAGAACCGTACAGCACCGCGTTGGATTGGCTGTACTCCACCCAGATGTTCGGCATAAAGCTGGGTCTGGAAGGCATCACTCGCTTGCTGCAGGCCTGCGGTGTACTCTATCCCCGCGCAAGGGTCATCCACGTGGCCGGCACGAACGGCAAAGGCTCCACCTGTGCCTTCGCTGAAAGCGTGGCACGCGCCGCCGGTTACAGCACAGGCCTCTTCACCTCCCCACACCTCGTGGAGTTCGGTGAGCGCATCCGCGTGAACGGGCAAATGATACCGGAAGAGGACGCCGCACGCCTCATCTGCCGCGTACGGGATATCATCTCGGAATGGGAAGTGAAGCCCACCTTCTTCGAGCTCGTGCTGGCCATCGCCATGATGTACTTTGCCGAGCGTGAAGTGGACATCATCATCTTAGAAACCGGTATGGGTGGCCGCTTGGATGCCACAAATGCCGTGCCCAAGGATGTGGCCGTGCTCACCCCCATCGGCATGGATCACACCCAGTACCTCGGCAGCACGCTGGAGGAAATTGCCGGGGAGAAAGCCGCCATCATCGCTTGGCACCGCCCCGCCCTCAGCGCCCCGCAGCCGCCGGAAGCCGTGCGCGCCATCCATGCCGCCGCTGAGCGTATGGACACGCACTACCGCATCATCACTGAGGAATGCACCCTACCCCTCGGCCTGCACGGCGCTCACCAGCGGCAGAACTCCGCCCTCGCCCTTGCCGCGCTCCGCGCCCTGCCGCATTTCCTTGCCAGTGAGGAAGAAATCGCCCGCGGGCTGGCAGAGGTACAGTGGCCGGGAAGATTTGAAGAGATTGCCCCGCATGTCATCATGGACGGCGCTCATAATCCGCCCGCTATCCGCGTGCTGGTGAGCACCTGGCAGCAGACCTATGGCGAACAGAAGGCGCGCTGCATTTACGCCGGCTCGGCAGATAAAGCGCTGGATGAAGTGCTGGAGCTGCTCTCCCCCATCGCCCAGTCCCTGAAGAGCGTCCACCGCTCCGGCCTCATCCACCGGGACATCAGCCCGGATAACATCATGCTCGACCCCATGGGCGGAGCCAAACTGCTGGACTTCGGCGCGGTGCGGTCTGTATCCGCGGCGGATGCGGGCAAGG